>NZ_CALDKF010000073.1 GCF_937898925.1 uncultured Methanobrevibacter sp. | reverse complement strand
ATAGATGTTTAAAATGAGGGATATTTGTTCTAATAAAAATAATTTTATGTAAAAATAGTGAAAAGTATTATTAATTTCTTCTGGGAGTAATACTTTATGGTATTAAGTTATGAATAATTTTATGATTTAAAAAAAAATTAGTTTTTGAATTATTGCTTATTCAATAATTCTTTGAACTTCTCTTTAGCTTCATCAATTGTTAATGGATAATCGTTTTCCATATCAAATCCTTCTTTTTCAAGGTCATGGAAAAGTGTTGTAACAATTGGGACTTCCAAATTTGCCTGTTCAAGAATTTCAGGTTGTGAAAAGATTTCCTTAGGAGTTCCTTCTGCAATCAAAAGACCATCCACTAAAACGAAAACTTTTTTTGCGTAATCAGGAACTAGATTGACCTCATGAGTTGAGATGATAATTGTAATTCCTTCTTCATTAAGTTCCTTCAACAGTTTGGTCAATGCTGTAACCCCTTGAGGGTCTAAACCTGCAGTAGGTTCATCCAAGACCATTATTTTAGGTCTCATTGCAAGAATTCCTGCAATAGCCACCCTTTTCTTTTGACCTCCACTTAAATGGTGAGGTGCTTTTTTCTCATAACCGCTCATGCCAACACGAGCTAAGCTTTCAGTTACCCTTTTTTGAACTTCTTCCATAGGTAATCCTAAGTTCAAAGGTCCAAAAGCAACATCCTCTTCCACGGTAGGTGCAAAGATTTGGTCATCAGGATTCTGGAATACAATTCCTACTTTCTGTCTAAATTTAAGCAAGGTTTTCTTATCATACTTCAATTCTTCGCCATCAATAAAGACTTGGCCTTCATCAGGTTCATATATACCATTCAAATGAAGGAACAAAGTAGATTTTCCAGCACCATTTTTACCTAAAAGAGCAACCATTTCACCGTCTTCAACTTTTAAACTGACTCCTTTAAGTGCTTGGTAATCCTTATTGTAAGAATATTTGATATTTTTCACTTCTAACATTTTATTCCTCCTTTGGCGGTACATAAACTGGAAGCTCTCCAGCATAACCTCTTGAATCTAAACTATTTTGCAATGTTTCACTTTTATCTAAAGACCTTAAGAATATGTTACTGATAAGATCTGCTAAACATTTCATTGAATTCATATAAGAATTATACCCCATTCTTGTTTTTTGTGCTTTTTGCATTGTATCGATTTCATTAAGAAATATGAATATTGTATTATACATTAAAAGTCCAATTTCAATAAGTATTTTTGGCACTTTCATTGTATCAAGGCAATGGAAAATCTTTGCAATTGGTGTTGTTAGAGCAAGGAAACCTAATGAAGGCAAACATCCCATAACCCTAAAGAATGTGTAAATACCATAATGCCATGAGTCTGTTGTAACAACAATGCCGAATATTCCTGTTTCATAGATAACATCTCCTTTTCCAAAGAAGAATATTAAGAATATACATGTTATTACTAGAAATGCCATTGGAATTGTCAAGAATTTTAAGTATGACCTATAATTGATTTTTGCTATTGCCAATATTACAATAGACATCACAATGAATATAAAAATATCAAAATACAGATTATCCAACGCTAAAGTTACAATTAATAGAATTATTGTTAAAAACAGTTTAAAATAAGGATTTGTTTCACTTAATTCATTATTGTGAGCAATATAATCCATATCAAATTTCATAAAATCACTAAAAATTATTCAATAATTTAAATTTTCAATATTCACTTTTATTAAAAAATTTTAAAAAAAAGAAAAATGGATAAAGAAGAATTATTCTTCTTTACCTTGTCCTCTCCAGTAACCGAAGAAGTAACCAATAATGATTGCTCCTATAGCTGCTTGAAGAGCGAATAATAAACTTTCTATTTCACCACTAGGTGGTTCCCAAATTGATGAGAACCAAGGTTCAAAACCAGATTCTTCAATAGCTTCACCAGCTGCGTCGTCTGCTCCACCAAAGTATCCGTCGTCTTCTCCATGACCACTGAACATAACGAGTGGTGCAATGAACAATATAATACAAACAGCTGCTAAAATTAATAATGTTGATCTTTCCATGTTAATCACCTTATGCTTCATTAGGAGCTAATGCACCTAATTTGTCTAATAATTTTGGTTTGTAAGCTTTTAATCTGTCCCAGATGATTACTGTTAAGATACCTTCACCAATAGCTAATGGTACTTGAGTTACTGCGAAAATAACTAAGAACTTGGTTAATGCTGATCCGAAAGTAGGAGCAGGGAATGCGAAAGCTAATTGGAATGAAGTAGCTACGTAAGTTAATAAGTCACCTAAGAATGCTGCAAAGAAGATTGCAATAGTGGATGAGATATTAGCTTTAGTTAAACCTTTGTATACAATCCAAGCTACGAATGGACCTACAATACCCATTGAGAAGATGTTTGCACCTAAAGTGGTTAATCCACCGTGTGCGAGTAATAAAGCTTGGAATAAAAGTACGATAGTTGCGAGTACAGCAGTTACAGCAGGGCCGAATAATGCTGCACCTAATCCGTTACCACAAGGGTGAGAACAACTTCCAGTAACAGAAGGTAATTTTAAAGATGATAAGATGAACATGAATGCTCCACTTACAGCAAGTAATGCTTTGGATTCAGGGGTTTCATCTACGATTTTTTTAATTTGATAAATACCAAATGCAACGATGATGAATGATATGACGAACCATATGATACACCATGTTAATGGTAAATATCCTTCCATAATATGCATAAATAATTTCCTCCAAATTAATATCAATATAATTGATTAACTTAAAAAATCAAAATTAAATTTATTTTAATTTTTTTAAAGTTATATTGATAAAGTAATTTTTATTCTTTATTATATATAAACTTTTTAGTAATACTTCAAACTATTTTATCAAAAACTAATTATTTTCTAGAAAATAAAAGGATTGCATTTAAATTTCATGTTCCTTGATTTTTAATTTTTGTTTCAATTTTGTTCATTGTTTGTATTTCATTTTTCTTATATTGGATTTTCATGAATTTTTTAATACTTTCACTTATTTTTTAAAAATTAGTTTGATAAAATAAAAATATTTATATAATCTAAAAACTAATAATAAAAATATCAAATAAAAGTGATTTTAATTTAAGATTTTAAATTAATCAATTCATTTAAATAAATAAAAGGAGATGTTGCTAATGTGTATTGCTGCACCAGCTAAAATTGTAGAAATTGACACTGAATCTAACATTTGCGCTGCTGACTTTGGAGGAGTAAGACAAAATGCAAAATTGGATCTTCTTCCAGATGTGGAAATTGGTGATTATGTATTGATTCATGCAGGATATGCTATTGAAAAATTATCTGAAGAAGCTGCGAAGGAATCTTTAGAATCCTGGGATGAATTATTGGAAATGTTAGAAGAAGAAGACAAAGAACGTGAAAAAATGATGAAAGACATGTTATAGTCTTTTTCATTTTCTTTCTATTTTTTAATTTTTATTTGACAATCGATATTTAATTGATTTTATTGTTTAAAAAGTTTTTAAACTAATTTCTTTACTATTTTTAATTGATTTTTTAAAGAATTTTTATCTTAAATCGTGATTATATGGATGAGGAAATAAGATTATTGAAGGAATTAGGTTGTCCTGAATGGGTAATTGAGCATTCCAAAGGAGTTTCAAGAAAGGCATGTGAAATTGCATCCAATTTTGATGATGTTGATATGGAACTTGTAAGGGTTGGAGGATTGTTGCATGATATTGGCAGATCCAAAACCAATTCCATTGAACATGCAGTTATCGGTGCTCAAATACTTAAGGAAAGGGGATATCCTCAAGAGATAATCAATATTGTTGAAAGGCATATCGGAACTGGCCTCACTGAAGAGGATGCAAGACAGTTAGGATTGCCTATAAAGGATTACACTCCTCAAACATTGGAGGAAAAGATAGTTTCCCATGCAGATAATCTATTCAATGGTGCTGATGAAGTGGATGTTGAGTTCACTATTGAAAAGTGGAAAAGGAAATTAGGTGAAAATCATCCATCAATAGAAAAGATCAAGAAGATACATGAAGAGCTAGTTTTAAGATTTGAATAGTTTTTTTTTAATGATATTTTCATTTTTATCAATAATTTATTAATTTATAAAAACTATTTTATAAAAGAAATTTAAATATTAAATTAGAAATTTAAAATTATTAATATTAATATAATTTTATTTTAACAAATTTTTACTTATTTTAGTTTTATAATTTTACACGAGGAAAAGAATGAAAGTTATTTGTTCAAGTGATGAGTCATTATATAGGCCTGAAGTAGTCAGATGGAGAGAGAGGATGGCTATGATGGAACCTTTAGGGGATGTTGTAGTAGCGCTCCCATGCAGTATGAAAAAGCCATACTCCAATTCTCAGTCTCACCAGAAATTCAGAAGGGCTACCAAAGGTTATCAGGAAGTAATCGTAACTTCTCCATTTGGAATCTGTCCAAGGGAATTGGAAAACACCTTCCCAATCCAATCATATGATGTGGCGGTTTCCGGTGATTGGAATGATGATGAGATAAGATTAGCTGGAGAGCTTCTTCGAGATTATGTTGGAGACAAGCCTGTAATCGCAAATGTTGAAGGAGGCTATGAAGAGGTTTGTCGTGAGTATTTGGATAACTGCACCTACGTATGTGACGGTGGCAGGCCTACCTCTCCACAATCCATTTTTAACTTAAGGGAAGAACTTAAGAAATACCCTAAAACAAAACATAGGGATAGAGTGTTGAATGAGCTTAGATCTGTTGCCAAATACCAGTTTGGTGCGGAAGCTGAAGCAATGATCACTGATGATGTTGTTGCTAAAGGAAGATATCATAGAACCCTTTATTCCAATGGAAAGACAGTTGCTCTTCTAAATAGGGATGTTGGATTATACACCCTTAACCTTGAAGGTGGAAGACGACTTGCTGAACTTGGCATTCATGTAGTTGAAATAGACTTTGACTTAAAGACAAACTCATTGTTTGCTCCAGGAATTGTAAATGCAGATCCAAGCATTCTTCCTAAGGATGAAGTCGTTGTCGTTAGAAATGATGAAGTTGTGGGTGTTGGAAAAGCTGTCTTGACTGGTCGTGAAATGACTGAATTAAGAAATGGTATTGGTGTAAAGATTAGGCACAGAAAGAAAAACTAATTACTCTTTCTTTCATGTCTTGAAAAAAATAAAAATAAAATAACAAAATAAAATAATTAAATAAATTAAGTTTTATTTATTTAATATTTATATACATATTTTTATTATTATTGATAAGTTTAAATATAATTAAAACAATAGTTATATTATTAACTTTTTGTTAGGAAATAAAATTTTAAATTTTATTCTTATCACTAATTTAATTAAACAATTATTAAAAAAACAATTATTTAAAAAAATATTGAGGAGATAAAATGTCTGAAGAATTAGCACTTGCTGTAAAAGATGCAGTTTCTGTAGTAAACGACCCTCACATGGGCGTAAGTATTGTAGAAATGGGTATTGTACAATCTATTGCAATTGAAGGTTCAACTGCTGAGATTGTAATTAAACCTACCAACCCAGGTTGTATGAGTGTTACCCGTATAGCTGCTCAAGCTAAAGCTGAAGCTTTAAAAGTTGAAGGAATCGATAAAGTTAAACTCATCATTGAAGGTCACGTAATGGCTGACTCTCTTAATGAGATGCTTAACAAAGATAATTAAGTTTTTTAAACTTAATTACTCTATTTTTTATTTAAAATTTTCTTTGAATTTTAAGATTTCAGTTTTATTCAAAATCTTTTCTAACAAAAGATTTATATATTAGATTACATATAGTTAATAATACTTGTATTTGTTATATAGGCTAGTGGCACAGCCTGGTCAGCGCGCACGGCTGATAACCGTGAGGTCCTGGGTTCGAATCCCAGCTAGCCTACTTCTAATTTTACTTATTTTTTCAAATTTTTACACTTACTGACAACTCTATCGTCTTTTTTAGATTTTTTTAAGTTTCTTTTTTTAGATATTTTTTTATTTTATATTAAAGCTAAATTTTATCAATGCTATTTTCTAATGTACATTTTTATGTATTATTATACATTTATATACTTAAAAGTACAATATATTATTAGAGAAAAATCTTGGTGATACCATGTGGGAAAGTTTAAATCTAAAATTTAGTAAATATCCTGCAAGAATGGCTGTAGCTCAAAAGATGTTTGAGTTAGGCTTAAGAATAAGTGAAGATGGTAAGATATATTGTGGTGATTTGAAGATAAGTGACTCTGCTTTGGCAACAGCTGCAAATGTTGATCGTAGAGTGATTAAATCCACTGTTGATGTCATTATTGCTGATGAGGGGTTATATGAAATATTCTCAAATATCATTCCAGCAGGAACCTTAATTAAAAACATTGCAAAAAGCTTGAATTTAGGTGTTATTGAAATCGAAGCTGGTGAAAAAAGCGATGGTGTTTTAGCAGAAGTTGCTTGGATCATGAGCAAGCATAATATAAGCATTCGTCAGGCTTATGCAGGAGACACCCAATTGAATACAAATCCTGTTTTGACAATCATTACAGAAGACCCTATTCCTGGGGAACTTCTAAATGAATTCATCAAAGTGGAAGGGGTTTTAAAGGTTTCAATTTTATAACAATTTTTCTTAACTTTTTCTTTTTTTATTTTTTTCTAATTTTTAAAATTCTTCTAACTTTTTTTATTTTTTCATTAATTTTTTACTATTTTTTATATAAAAACATTAAATTTATAATATAGTGTGTATATAAATATAGATATAATGTAATTTATTAAATCATTTACTATAATATTAACCATTAAGTAATTTTTTTAATTTAGTTTTGATTTAAAATTTAAATATTTATAAGGAAGACTATTATTATGTTAAGAGATCCAATTATTCAAAATTTATATCCGGAAATTTTTGAATTCGAAGAAGCTGTAGATGTTATCGGATGTCTTAAAGAATGGCCTAAGAGTAGATTATGCGATGATAAGGCTATTGCTAGAAAAACTAAAATAGATATTAAAACAGTTAAAGATATTCTTAAATTGCTTGAAACCAATAACTTCGTTTACAATATAAAAGTCAACGAGGTTTGTATAAAAATCATTAAACACTTTAGATCTGGAAAGCTTAGCCATGAAGAGATAGCTAAAAAAGTCAAAATGGATTTGGAAATTGTAGACCAATTCATTGAAGAAAACGAATCTCTTCTTTTGGAAACTAAAAAGACTTATTCCCAACAAACCTTAAAAACATTGAATGATAATTTAAATGCTTTGATTAAGGGAGAGAAAAAGGAAGAAAATGAAGAAGAAGCAGAGGATAAAAAAGAAGATGCAAAAGCTGAAGAAGTTAAAGAAGAATCCTCTGATGATGATAAAAAGGTCATGAATGAAGATAAGGAGTCTGATGAAGTAGTTGTTAAGGAAGCTGTTGAAGAGACTTCTGAAGAAGAAAAACCTGCTAAAAAATCAAAAGCTAAAAAGCCTAAAAAGGAAAAAGCTAAAAAAAGAGCAGTTAATCAGAAATTCTGGTATCTTACATTTGATGAAATCATCGATTGCCTTAAGAATGGATACACTACAGATGAAGAGATTTCTGAAAGGACCAACTGTAAGCTAAACATTGTAAGAAAGATTCTTTACAAATTATATGACATGCGTTTAGCAAGCTATAAGAGAGATAAGGATAAGGAAACTCAATGGTACACTTACGATTGGAGATTCAATGAAAATGAGTATAAAAAATTGGAATTTAAATTAGCAAGTTCTGAACTTAAAAGATTAAATTCTGAATTGGAATATGAAGAGAACAATATGTTCTTCGTTTGTCCAAATGGACATTACCGTCTTGACTTTGAAGACGCTTCAACTGTTGAATTCATATGTCCAGAATGTGACCTTGATTTGGAATTTGAAGATAATCAAGAAAAAATAGATAGTAAAAAAGAAGAAATTAAAATTCTTGAAGATATAATTTCAGGATAATTTCTATCTTTTCATTTTTTTTATTTTTTTAACTATTTTTTATTATTTTTAATTGCTATTTAATTATTTCTAGTTTTTTAATTTTTTAATTATTTTAATATTTTTATATTTTAATCATTATTCTATTTTTCTAATTAGGACTGCTGGTGTATGAATGATGGAATCTAATGATTCTACAGTAACTTCATGAGTGTCAGAATCCAGCACGTCTTTTACGCTGTAGATAGTTTCCATTGCAGTGGATAATGATTTCTGATAATCTTCAGCAACATTAGCTATTTCAATCGCTTCATCAACATCTATCTCTCTTGAACATCCTAACGGAGTTGATCCCAAGTTTTCTGAAAGCTGTCCTAATGTGTATCCGAAAACTCCCTTGTCAGCTTCAATTCCTGGAATGGCTATTGGAAGTCCTGTGAAGTATTTGTTTCCTCTTCTGTATGTTGCATCAGTGTCAATGATTAATGTTGTTATTGTATTGTTGGTTTTGTTTTTTATGTCTTCAGTTATTTCCTTCGCTACCTTTTCTGGGTTTTCCGGAAGGAGTGAGACACATGTTCCAGGAGCATTGCTTAAATCGATTCCAGCTTCTGAAGCAGGTTTCAATGCATGTTTCCAACCATATAACTGTAATACTACCTCTTTATGTCTTTTGGATTCCTCTGGAAGTTTTCTTAAATTCTTAATGGTTCTTTCCTTGATTCCAAGAATAGGTCCAAGAACATATCCCCAGAAGTATTTGCTCCAGTATGTAGCCAAGAATGTTGCCTTAAATGATGGTGTGTAATCCGCTTCGTCAACCAATCTTCCTTGAGAAACAGAGATTGGGGTTTCTGCAATGACTAAGTAATCCCCTTCATTTGCCAATTTGGAGATGTCCTCTATCATGAAGTCTATGCTTTCATTAGGTTTGATGTAATGTGTTTCAATAGGGATGACCTTATATCCCTTGATTTCAACATACTTATATTTTTGACCTTTCTCTGTTTCTGCTTCTTTATATGTTGGATTGGTTGTCATGGTATCTCAATAGTTAATTCGATTAATAGTATAATTTTATATTAGTAAATATATAATTATTATTGTATAAACTTATAGAATTTTTTGAATTTATATAATTTTTAATTTCACATTATTTATAGGAGAATTTTTATGGAAAAAGCAATCACTTATTTTGAAAAACCAGGCATTGAAAATACTGATGATCTTATTGGACTTGTTAAGGAAAGATTGGAAGGCTCTGACATTAAGTATGTAGCTATTGCATCCTCTACTGGTGCAAGTGCATTAAAGCTTAACGAAGCATTGAAGGACATGGATGTAATCATTGTAAACTGTTCCCACCATGTAGGTTTCAAGGAAGCGAATAAGGCACAAATGGATGATGAAACCAGAGCAAAACTTGAAGATGAAGGAATTGTAACATTTATGGGATCACATGCATTAAGTGGTGTTGGTAAAAGCATTTCCAAGAAATTTGGAGGGGCAACTCCTGTGGAAATCATTGCAGCAACCTACAGAACATTCTGTCAAGGAATGAAAGTTTGTGCAGAAATCTCTATCATGCTTGCTGATGCAGGATTGATTCCAGTAGGTGAAGAGATAATAGCTATTGGTGGAACAGGTCATGGAGTGGACACTGCTGTTGTCATGACTGCAGCTAATATGACTAACGTATTTGACATGAAATTCCATGAAATCGTAGCTATGCCAAGATAGGCATAATTTAGTTAAATTAGTTTTAATCAATTAAAACTTTTTATTTCCTTATTTATTCAATTTAATGGGTAATGGTTATATACTATAAAATCAATAATAAAAATACTAATTTAAAAATAGTTTTTGAAATTAGATTTAAAAATTAATTAGAAACAAATTTAAAAATTTTGTAAATTTTTAGTAATATTTCATTTACATTTAAATATTACTTTAAACATATTTAATAAATAATAGTAAATAATTTATACTTATTAGAAATAATTTTTAAATTAATAAAATTTGTGGGGTTTACTCGTGAAATTTATAGATGATGCAATTAAAGGATCAGAAGAAACCATTGAAAATTCTGCTCCTAAAAAATCAAACGATGATTTAGACGAAGAATTGTTAAAAATCATTAGTGAAAGCCAAGCTAACATTATTGTAGTTGGTACTGGTGGCGCAGGAAACAATACCATTTCCAGATTAAATGAAATTGGTATTGAAGGTGCAAAAACTATTACTGTAAATACTGATGCTCAAGATTTATTCTACAGTACTGCTGATAAAAAATTACTTTTAGGCAGACAAACTTGCGGCGGTCTCGGTGCTGGTGGAGAACCTACCATCGGTGAAGAATCCGCTGAAGAAAGTGAAGAAGACATTAGAGAAGAATTAGAAGGCGCTGACATGGTATTTGTTACTTGCGGTCTTGGTGGAGGAACCGGTACTGGTTCTGCACCTGTAATTTCCAAAGTAGCTAAAAAAGCTGGCGCTTTAACTGTTGCTGTAGCAACCATGCCGTTCTCTGCTGAAGGTGTAAAAAGAAGAGAAAATGCAGAAATCGGTTTAGAAAAACTTCAAGAAAATGCAGATACTGTAATTGTTATTCCTAATGACAAATTATTAGAAGTTGCTCCTAACCTTCCTTTAAACAAGGCTTTCATGGCTTCAGATGAAATCTTAGGAAGAGCTGTTAAAGGAATCACTGAATTAATTACTAAGAAAGGTCTTGTAAGTTTAGACTTCGCTGATATCAGAAGCATTATGAGCGGTTCTGGAATGGCTATGATTGGTATGGGTGAATCTGAATCTGGTGACAGAGCTATTGAATCTGTACATGAAGCATTAAGCAGCCCATTATTAGACATTGACATTTCCAATGCTAAAGGCGCTTTAATTAACATTTCAGGTAGTTCTGACTTAACCTTGAATGAAGCTGAAAAAATCGTTCAAATTGTTGGTGACAGATTAGATCCAGAAGCTAACATCATTTGGGGAGCTCAAATCGATGAAGACTTACAAAACATGATAAGAACTACCATTGTTGTTTCTGGTGTAAAGTCCCAATATACCATCGAACCTAAAAACGATGATTTCGAAGAAATAGACATCGATGATGACTTTGAAGGAACTGTTTTAGGACAAACTGAAGATGCTCCTGCAGATCCTTTAGATGAGTTCTTAGATGGCATATTCTAAATCCCAGCTTTTCCGCTCCTACGGAGCGCAAAACCTGGACCAAAATTCTTTTCACTCTTATGAGTGAAACTCTTTTTTCTTTTTTTAGTTTAATTTTAAATTTTTTTAATTTTTTACAATTTTATTTTTGCTATTTTTTTTAAATTTTTATCATGATTTTTTAATATTTTCATGCAAAACTTTATTAATGTAATAAAATAAAACATATAATATTATTATAAATTAAGATTAAATTAAATCAAAGTTAAATTAGTTTTAATTAAGATTTCGATTAATTTAACTTTTATGTAGGGATTTTCTATGGACATTAAAGAAACTACTAGTGATTTTATAAAACAAAGTAAAAGAGTATTAAAAGTAGCTAGAAAACCAGATCGTGAAGAATACTTTAATTTTTCCAAAGTTACTGCAATAGGTATTGCAATTATTGGTGTAATTGGTTTTATCATTGTTTTAATAGGCCAATTATTAGGTTTATAATTTTTTAGATCTTTATTTTCTTATAATTTTATAAATTTTAATTTTTATAAATTTTTTAAAATTTATTAGCTATTTTTTAATCATTTTTTTAATAACTGGCTTCAGTTATTAAAACTCTTATTTTTGTAATTTTTTCTTTTTGAAACTACAAAAATTGAAACATTTATATATTATAAATAATATATATATTCTTATTATATGAATCTAATTTTATTTATTTTACTTTAAAATTCATATTTTCTTAAATTTAAATTGTAGATTTTAATCTATAAATTATTTAATTTTGTTGATTTCTTCAAAATTCAAATAATTGCTGCTGTTTTGTAATTTTACAAAAAATAGATTAGAATTGAAAGAAAGTGCTTCTATATGGATATTTAAATTAAGGGAAATAATAAAATTTTACTTTATATAACTATCAATTTAATCTATAAATTTATTATAAATTATAAAAAATTATAAATATTAATTATAGGTGAATTTAAATGGAAGATAATAAAAATTCCATATTTGCTCTTAAAACATCAGCAGGTCAAGAAAGAAATGTTGCAAGACTTTTAGCGATGAAAGCGGACAAGCCTGGAGTAGATATTAAATCAATCGTGGTGCCGGAATCATTAAAAGGTTATATTATAGTCGAATCTGCAACCAACCTTGACATGAAGAACCCTGATATGAAGGTTCGTCATTTAAGAGGTATTGTAGGTGCTAAAAAAGATGGGACTATAGATGCAAGCAGTCAAATAACCTTGGAAGAAGTTAAAAAATTCTTGAAACCACAACCTATCATTTCTTCAATACAAAAAGGAAGTATTGTCGAACTTGTTTCAGGTCCTTTCAAAGGTGAAAAATCTAAAGTTGTCCGTTTAGATGAATCTCGTGAAGAAGTAGTTCTCGAGTTAATTGAAGCAGCAGTTCCTATTCCTGTTACTGTTAAAGCTGATCAAATTAGAATTATTAAAAAGGAGGCTGACTAATGGCTAAAGATACAGTTGAAGTTCTTCTCGAAGGTGGAACAGCTACTCCTGGACCACCATTAGGCCCTGCAATTGGACCTTTCGGTGTTAATATGATGCAAGTAGTTGAAGAGATCAATAAAAAAAGTGCTGATTTCGCTGGTATGAAAGTACCTGTAATAATCACTATCGACAGCAGCACTAAAGAATTTGAAATTGAGATTGGTACTCCTCCAACAACTGCACTTATTATGGATGAACTTAGCATTGAAAAAGGTGCTCATGAACCTGGTGCTGAAGTTGCAGCAGATTTATCTGTAGAGCAAGCATTCAAAATTGCAAGAATGAAATTCGATTCATTACTCGCAAATGATTACAAAGCAGCAACCAAAGAAATTATGGGTACTTGCGTAAGTATGGGTATTACCGTTGACGGTAAAGATCCTAGAGATGCTCAAAAAGCAGTTGATGCTGGAGAGTACGATGATATTTTAGTAGAATAGACTTGCTGTTCTAGTAAGATACTTACTAATGCTTAAAATTCAATTAAAATTTAATTCAAATATTATACTTAATATATTATTTATTTAAGTGATTAATTTGCATGATTGAATTTAATTATAAATTAGATTATTAAAATTTATGTTTATAACTTTCTTAATCTATCTTCTTAATTTAATATCAACAGCTAATTATGATAAATAGATAATATTTATTCACTTAAATGTAAATGATATTGAAATTGTATTGTCTTACTTGTTCTAGGATAATGTGGTTTCAATTGATATATTAAAAGGAATCTAAAGATTTTATAAATGCTTTTTAAAGATTTTATTTAATTTGAAGATTTCTCGTAAAAATTCCAAATGAACAAAGTTCATGGAGGATATATATGACACAAGAGATTATTGATGCGGTGAAGGAGGCAAAAGAACAAGCTAAGCCGAGAAACTTCACTCAATCCATTGATGTTATCATTAACCTCAAGGATTTAGATGTCAGAAAACCAGAAAACAGATTTAGCGAAGAAGTAGCTCTTCCTAATGGCCGTGGCAAAGAGATCAAAATCGGAGTCATCGCTGATGGGGAATTAGCTCTTGCTGCTAAAAATGCTGGTGTAGATGTCGTGATTTCCAAAGAAGATTTACAAGAATTTGGTAAAGACATTAAAGCTGCTAAAAAAGTAGTTAATTCTGTCGATTCATTTATCGCACAAGCTGATATGATGCCACTTGTAGGTAGGTTCTTAGGTCGTATTTTAGGACCTCGTAACAAAATGCCTAAACCGGTACCAGCTAGTGCAAGAATTGAACCATTGCTTGAAAGAACTCAAGCTACCATTAAAGTAGGTGTTAAACAACAACCTTCTATTCAAATCTTAGTTGGAACTCAAGATATGGATGACGAGAAGTTAGCTGAAAATATTGAAGCTGTTCTTGCAGTATTAGACCGCAATTTAGAAAAAGGAAGAAACCAAATAAAATCCATGTATATTAAAGCGACAATGGGTTCAGTAGTGAGGGTGATCTAAGATGGCTCACGTTGCTGAATGGAAAAAAGAAGAAGTTAATGAACTTAAAGGTTTAATCGAATCTGCAGAAGTTGTAGGTATTGTTAACTTATTAAACATTCCTGCTAGACAATTACAAGAAATGAGAAAAACTCTCGCAGGAAAAGCAACTATCAGATTATCTAAAATTAACCTTATGAAATTAGCTTTAGAAGATTGTGATAATGAGAAAGCTAACATTACTGGGCTTTCTGATTTTATGGAAGGTCAACCTGCACTTGTATGTACTGACATGAATCCTTTCAGATTGTACAAAATATTAGAAGACAGTAAAACATCTGCTCCTGCAAAAGCTGGCGCAACTGCTCCTGATGATATTGTTGTACCTGCTGGAGACACTGGATTCCCACCAGGTCCGTTCCTTGGTGACTTACAACAAATAGGTGTACCTGCTAAAATCGACAAAGGAAAAATTGTAGTTTCTAAAGATACTGTTGTAGTAGAAGCTGGAGAAGAAGTTTCTAAACAAGTAGCAGCTGCTTTAACCAGAATGGATATCAAACCTATGGAAGTAGGTATGGATCTTAAAGCTGTATATGAAGACGGTTCTATCTTTAAAGCAGACGTATTAGCTATTGACGAAGAAGAAACTATTGCAGATATTCAAACTGCATTTACTAAAGCATTTAACTTATCTGTATTTAGTGCTTTCCCAACTAGCCAAACTATTTCAACTATTATCAGTACTGCTCATACCAAAGCATACAATGTTGCTATTGAGGGAGCTTTCCTTACAGACAAGACTTCTGATATGTTAATTGCACTTGCAAACGCTAAGATGTTAGCATTAGCTGGTGAATTATCTTCTGACGCTATCGATGATGAGATTGCTAATAAATTAGCAAATGTTGCAGTAGCAGCAGCTCCTATCGTTGAAGAAGCAGCAGAAGAAGAGGAAGTTGAAGAAGAGGAAGAAGAAGATAAAAGTGAAGAAACTGCAGCACTTGGATTAGGTGCTTTGTTCGGTTAGATAAAATTTAAAATTTATACTTTTTAATTTAAAAAACACAAGATTCAATATAAAAAACTAATATGTATTGGATTTTTAAAAAATAAATTATTATAACAAAAAACGGTGATAACATGGAATATATTTATGCGGCAATGATTTTGCACACCACAGAACAAGATATTAATGAAGAAAATGTAACTAAAATCTTAGAAGCAGCTGGCGCTGATGTAGATGAATCCAGAGTAAAAGCTTTAATCGCAGCATTAGAAGATGTTGATATTGAAGAAGCTATGGAAACTACCGCTATGGCAGCAGCTCCTGCAGCAGCAGCTCCTGCAGCTGAAGCAGCAGCAGAAGAAGAGGAAGAAGAAGAGGAAGAAGAAGAAGACGAAGAACAAGCAGCTGCAGCAGCAACCGCTGGTTTAGGTGCTTTATTCGGATAGATTCTTTTCTATCCTTCATTTTTCTTTTTTTTTAAACAATTTTTATTGTTCGTATTTTATTTAACTATTTTTTACTCTATTTTTTTTTATTTTTTGTATTGTTTTTTATTGTTTTTTCTGATCATTTTTATAATATTCTTTTTTTACAATTTTTATTTTTTAAATTATTAAAACCAATAAAAAAATTTTAAATAAAATAATCTTAAAAATATAATTAATAACAATTGAGTTGAAATTATGAAGATGAAATTTAAGGAAATAAGCATTATATTTTCATTATTATTTATTTTATTGATTTCATTGGCAGTTGTTTCTGCTGAAGAGATTTCAGATTCTGAGGATTTGTCTTTGTATGATAATTCAGAATCCATAAATAATGAATATGATAACGATTTTAATTTAGAAGCTGTTGAATCTGATTCTGTGAATCAAGACTCTAATCTAGATGATGAAATTTCTGATGTCTTGGAGTCTAGTGTTCCAGAAACAGACATTTCACAAGCATCTGATGAAATATTAAGTCAGAATCAGGAAAGCAGCAATATAATCAGTGCTGAAAGCAATGGTTATTCAATTTCCGTAAAAAATATTTCAGCTAATGAAGGAACTACTGTAAATATCGTTGCAAATGTATATAAAGACAATAATCCTGTATCTGGTGGCTATGTGCTCTTTGGGCTATGGACAGCTAATGGAAGTCCTGTTGAAGAAATTAAAGAGGTTAGCAATGGTCAGGCAGTATTGAACATTAAATTGCCTAAGTCTTCTGAACTTTCTGCATACAATTGGATCTGTTTAGCGGAGTATTTTGATGAGAACAATGAGTATCAGACAAATGCTTCTTTTTTAGTTCAGATAAAGAAAATTTATTCAACTGAAATATTGGCAAGCAATATTTTAGGTAAAATGGGTAAGAAGGTCACTCTTGTTGCCAATGTCTATGATGAGGATGGGTATAAAGTCAATGTAGGTACAGTTACATTTACTGTAAACGGCAAATCCTATAAAGTGGCTGTAAAAAACGGAAAAGCTTCAAAGACCATCACTTCCCCATTTGTAGGAATTTATAATGTTAAAGTAGCATACAAAGGTGTCGATAATTATAAATCCAGCAAAGGCAACTTTAAATTAGGTTCAGATTTAAGAATCAAGACTGTTTACTATAAGACTATGAATGTTAAAAAAGGAGCTAAAAAATATTTTAAAATGACTTTAACTAATTATTTCACTAATAAACGTTTGAAATACTTTAAAATGAAATTAAAAGTTAAAATCAATAAGAAAACTTGGAAAACCTACACAGTTAAATCTAATTCTAAAGGAATCATAAAATGGTCCACTAAAAAATTAGCTAGAGGTACCCATAGTGTTAAAATTAAGTCTGCATATAAAAACTTTTCATTTAATTTGAAATCAAAAATAATTGTCAGATAAACATTTTTTAGTTTAGGATTTTTCTTTAAAATTTCTTTTTTCTTTTATTTTTATTACTTTTTTATTCTTTATTACTTTTTTATTCTTTATTACTTTTTTCTTCTTTTCTTTTTCACTTTTCTATTTTCTATCTTTTTCATTTTTTCTATTCTAGCATATTATTTTTCATAGATTCTATTAACTTTTCAAAATCTATATATGCTTATATGAATAAAGTATTACTTAGTAAATAGGGAGGTGTAATTGTGGTATTTTGTCCTAATTGTGGGGCTGAAAATGCAGATTCCGCAAAGTTCTGTAAGCAATGCGGTCATGCATTAGGAGCAAATCGTCCAATAAAAGACAATTATGTAAATACTGGAATTGATCCATCTGATAGGGTAAATGACAATTCAAATTTAAGTTCCAACAATAATTCAAATTCCAAATCAGATAATAAAAACTTAATAATAATCTGCTTAACCATTGTCATCTGTGCACTTTTAATTGCAGGTGCTATGGTGATGTTTTCAAATGGCAATGCAAATGATGATTCTGATGCTCTTTCAGATTCTGCATCATTGAATTCAGGTTCCGTTGATAATGCTTCTGATATGGAAACAAGCACTCAAGCTACTCAAGAGTCTTATCCAACCATTCAAAGCGGTAGTTTCTCAACAGGAAGTTCGGCGTCAGATAAGACATATTGTAATGTTTATGTCGGGTCTGAACATGCTGGAGAGAAAGTGAAAATAAGCGTCTTGTACAGTTATAATGGATATGCATTGAATCAAGGAAAAGTTGTTCCTAAAACCGTAAGCAGTGATGGTTACGTAAAGGTTGCAAGTGCAAGTGCATTGGATTACTACCCTGATGATGCATATATTACATTGTATGACAATGACGGAAATGTTTTAGATACAAAAGAAATTTATTTGAATACAAATAGTGGAAAACAAACATTCTAATTGACTTTAGGGGAAAAATATGAAATGTCCAATTTGCGGATGCGAGAATCCGGATGATTACAAGTTCTGTCATGATTGTGGAAGTCCTTTGAACTTTACAGAATCAATTGATGACTTAACTGATGAATTGAATAACTTAGATGATTTCCCATCTTTAGACAGCAAAAAGCTAATCATTATAGGCTATATAATAGCTATCCTATTTGGTTGGGGTAGCTTTATTCTTAGCTTTTTCTTGGGATCATACGGATTTGTAGGATTCATTGGATTATTTTTTCCAGGGTTCATGTTGAATAGCAAAGACTCAAATATTAGAAAGCATGCATACATCCAATTGGCAATCATGCTAAGCGGAATTATTTTCACTGTCATGTTTTTATTTAGATGGTTTTAGAAGCTGATTTATATGAATAAAAAAATTAAAATTGCATTGTATATTTTCTTAGCTTTAATTATATTCGTTGGATGTTTTAGCATTTGGTATGTGAATAATTATTCTCATGCAGACCCAAGTGTAAATGCCTACTTGAATGGAACAGAGAATGTATCAGTTGAAAAAGTGGAAAAGGGATTATTCCTGGATGGTCCCGGAAATGATAATGCATTGATTTTTTATCCTGGTGCTAAAATTGAATACATATCTTATCTTCCTTTGTTCATGGATTTGGCGAATGATGGGGTGGATTGCTTTATAGTGGAAATGCCTGGAAATTTAGCGTTTTTAGGTGGTAACAGTGCGGATTCGATTATAGGCAATGGTAATTATTCTTATGATGGATGGTACATTTCAGGCCATTCTTTAGGTGGAGTAATGGCTTCTTCCTATGCAGTTACCCATAAGGATGAAATCAATGGTTTGATACTTCTCGCATCTTATCCTGTAGATGATTTGGGAAATATGCCTGTCCTTTCAATCTATGGTTCCAATGATAAAACATTGAATAAGGAAACATATGATGAATCCAAGAGCTTGATGGACAATAATTTAACAGAATATGTAATCAGTGGTGGAAATCATGCTCAATTCGGATCCTATGGCAATCAATCTGGTGATGGGATAGCGACTATCTCTCCAGAAAATCAAAGAGATCAAACTGAAAAGGCAATTTTGGATTTCATTTATTAGCTTTAATTCTTTTTATTTTATTCTATTTTTTATTTTTTTTATTTTTTTCAATTCTATTAAAATTTCCTTATTTAATTCTATTTTTATACAAACTATTTAATAGTTTAAAAACATATATAATTTTATTATGAAATAAATATTCAACTATTTATTAAACTAATACAATTAATAATACAATTATTAATAATGCAATTAACTTATTCAAACAAAAAAATATTTTTTAAAAACAACGATTAAAACTGATTATTATGCTTAAAATATTCGAAGATTTAGGATATAAAAAACAAATATGTAAAACATGTGGCAATGAGTTTTACTCTCAAGTGGATAGAGACACTTGTGGGGATGCTCCATGTGACGAATATGGATTTATTGGAAATCCTGCAACTGACAAGCCATATGATTTATATGAAATTCAAGAAACTTTTAGAAATTTCTTAAAAAATGAAGGCCATGAACCTATACCTCGTTATCCAACTTTAGCAAAAAGATGGAGAGATGACGTATTTTTAGTGGGTGCTTCAATATTTTGTTTCCAACCATGGATTACCTCTGGTTTAGTTGAACCTCCAGCTAATCCTCTTGAAGTTGAACAGCCATCCATCCGTCTTAACGATGTGGATAATGTAGGAAGAACAGGAAGGCACATGACTTGCTTTACAATGGGTTCACATACTGTAATCAATAAGCCTGATAACTTCATCTACTGGGAAGATGAAACAATCAGACTTTGTCATGAGTTCTTCAAATCAATTGGAATCAACACTGAAGAGATCACTTTCATCAAATCCTGGTGGAAAGGTGGAGGTAACGAAGGTCCATGTTATGAAGTGTGCTGTCGTGGTGTAGAGCTCGCTACACTTGTTTTCATGCAATACAAAACACTTGAAAACGGTGAAAGGGAAGAAATCCCTATTAAAGTGGTTGATACCGGTTACGGTTTAGAGAGAATTGCATGGATTTCACAAGGAACTCCAACTGCTTATGATGCATGTTTTGCTCCTGTAGTGGACAAGCTTAAGGAAATAACCAATGTTGAAGTCAATGAGGATATTTTAGCTAGAAATGCAGAAATTGCAGGTATGATGGATATTGAGGATATCGGTGATATCAGAGAGCTTCGTCAGCAAGTGGCAGACAGCTTAGACATTTCACTTGAGGAATACTTGAAAAATGCAGAGCCAATGGAAGCTATTTATATCATTGCAGACCATACAAGATGTTTAGCATTCATGTTAGCTGATGGAATCATCCCATCAAATGTTAAGGAAGGTTACCTTGCAAGACTTGTCTTAAGAAGAACAATCCGTTTCATGAAAGAGTTGAAGATGGAAGAGTCATTATCTGACATTATGGAAATCCAATTGGATTTCTTGAGAAAGTTCTATCCTGAAATCGACGAATCCCAAGAGCATATCATGAATATCATCAACCTTGAAGAGGAAAGATATGCAAAAACCATTGAAAAAGGTAAAAAGACTGTTAAAAGAACAATCAAACGTCTTAAAAAAGAAGGAAAAACTTCTATGCCTTTAGAAACATTAATAGACTTATACGATGCTCAAGGTATGCCTCCGGAAACCGTTGAAGAAATGGCAAGCGGAGATAAGGACTTTGAAGTATTTGTTCCTGATAACTTCTTCACAATTGTTGCAGATATGCACGAAGAGGATAAGGTTGCTAAAAAAGAGACTTTAAATCTTGATGTTCCAGAAACTGAACTTGACTTCTACAAGGACATTTATCAAAAGGAATCTGACGGAAGGATCATTGAAGTCATTGAAAAAGGAGATACAGTCAATGTTATCCTTGATAGGACAATCTTCTACCCTGAAGGCGGAGGTCAGCCATCAGATATAGGTATAATGTCCATTGATGGCAAAATCTATGAAGTTACTTATGCTGAAAAATTGAATAACATTGTATTGCATCATATTGCAATTCCTAAGGATAGCGATAAAGAGACTTTATTGTCCACTCTTAAAGGATATATTGGAACTGAAGTTCATATGGCAATCAACTGGAACAGAAGGATCACTTTAGCAAGACATCACACAGGTACTCACTTGGTGATTGCAGCTGCAAGAAAAGTTTTAGGCCAACACATTTGGCAAGCAGGTGCACAAAAAGGTCTTGCTCGTTCACGTATAGACTTGTCCCATTACAAGCGTATCACCCAGGAAGAGCTTAATGAAATTGAAAAATTGGCAAATGAATATGTGATGATGAATATTGATTTGGATATCAATTGGTTAAGCCGTGATGATGCAGAGAAAGAATATGGATTCACCTTATACCAAGGAGGGGTTGTTCCTGGTTCCCAAATCAGAGTTGTAAGGATTCCTGGAATTGATGTACAGGCTTGTGCAGGTACTCACCTTGACAGAACCGGTGAAGTGGGTCCAATCAAGATCAATAAGACTGAAAGGGTTCAAGATGGTGTAGAAAGAATTGATTTCTCAGCAGGACTTGCAGCTATTGATTCAATCCAAGCAGATAAGGAAATCCTACGGGAAAGTGCAGGCATATTCAGCGTAACCAACGAGCAATTGCCTAAGACCTGTGACAGATTCTTTAGCGAATGGAAAGCTCAAAAGAATGAAATCGCTAAATTGCAAAAGGAAATCGCTGAATTGAAAGTCAGCACCTTAGCTGATAATGCAATCGAAATCAATGGCTTGAAAGTTCTTAAGGAAATCATTGATGGGGATATCAAAGAGCTTCAAAAGATTGCTACTGATTTCACTGACAATGATAAGGCAGATGTTGTCTTCATCGGTAACAATGAAGGTAAAATCGTTGGAGCCGCTACTAAGGACTGTGGAATTCAAGTGAATGGCATCATTAAGGAAGCAGCTTCATTGCTTGGAGGCGGCGGTGGTGGCCGTCCTAACTTAGCTCAAGGAGCGGGTCCTAATGCAGATAAAATGCCAGAAGCTTTGGATTTAGCTATTGAACTTTTAAATAAAAATTAATTAATTATTTAATTATTTTTTATTTTATTTTTTTTATTATTTTTATAACAATCGTTATATTTATAAACTATAAATTAAATATATAGAAAGATAAAGATATAATTAGAGAAAATATTTTATTGACTAACCTATCATATTTTATGAATTATTCTTTATTCCAATTTATTTTAAATTTTTAATTATTGAGGTATTTTATGAAACATGATTTAATCATTGCCCGTTATGGTGAATTGGCTTTAAAAAGTGACGGGGTTAGAAAAAGATTTGAAAATCGTTTAGCAAATAATATAAGAGCATCAATTGATGCAGAAGTTAAAGTAAGACAAGCAAGAATATATATTTCTCCAAAGGATTTTAATGATGCAATTGAAAAGCTTGAGAGAATATTTGGTATTGTATCTTATTCTCCAGCTGTTACAACAAAATCCACTTTTGAGGATATTGAAAGGGATGTATCAAAGTATGCAGAAAAACTTCACGAAGAAGGACTTTTAGATGAGAACACTAAATTTGCCATTAGCTGCAGAAGGGTTGGAAATCATGAATTTTCATCTCAGGAAATGGCAGCTTTTGCAGGTGCAGTTGTAGTGCGCAAATACTCCTCTCCTGTTGATTTAACAAATCCTGAACTAACTATCTATCTTGAAGTAAGGGATAATGACACTTATATTTTTCATGAGAAAATTCCTGGTCCTGGAGGATTGCCCCTTGGAACTCAGGGAAAGGTTGTTGCACTTGTTTCAAGCGGTATAGATTCTCCTGTAGCTACCTATTTAATGATGAAAAGAGGTTGTCAAGTAATTGCATTATTCTGTGATAATGACCCTTATACAACCCCAGAAGCACTTAAGAACTTCAATGACTTGATAGATCAGTTAAATCTTTATGCAAGTGGTGCCCCTATTAAGAGAAGGGTAGTCAAATATGGAGATTATCTCTCCACCTGCAAATCAGATGCTCCAGATAAGATGACCTGTGTATTATGCAAATCAGGAATGTATAAGCTTGCAGGAAAACTTGCCAAGAAAATGCATGCTGAAGCGGTAATTGATGGAAGCAGTCTTGGGCAGGTAGCTTCTCAAACACTTCCGAATATACTTGCAACACGTGAAGATCTTGATGTTCCTGTTTTAAGTCCACTTATTGGTCTTGATAAGGTAGAGATTACAAGAATTGCTGAAAAGATTGGAACCTTTGAAATCTCTAAAAGAGATGATGGAGGATGTAAGGCAGTTCCTAAATATCCTGAAACTAAAGCCGATTTGGAATTGGTAAAACAAGTGAAAGAGGATATGAATCAAGAGGAACAATTAGAAAAAGCTTTTAATACTATAGAATATTAATTTATTCTATTTTATTATCTTAATTATCTTTAATTATCTTAATTATTTTTATTATTTTAATTTTTTTATCTTTTATTTTTATTTTTATTTATTAATCAGGGAGTTTTATATGAAATCTAAAATTGCAGGCATTGTTTTTATTTTAGGTAGTTTATACTATCTCTTGGCTGAAGCCATTAGTGCATTTTCATTCAATGACTTGTTGACTAATACATATCTTTTTCATACAATTTCAGAACTGGGAATTCCTAACATCAATTCTCCATTAGCCTTTCTGATGAATTCTGCATTTGTAATTATTGGTTTAACTTTCATATTCGGTAATTTCTACAAATTAAAGGATTTCATTATAAAGAATAAGGTTATTTTCTATATTTTAACTATAGTTTCAGCTATTGGAGTGATAATTGTTGCTATGATTCATGCAGGAAATCCTGTAACTGACGGTTATCATAGCTTAGGTGCCATAATGGCTATTCTTGGAGGTAACCTATTGCTCATTATCATGTCAAGGTCTATGGATAAGTTTGAAACCTATCAAAAAATCACTTTAGCATTGGGAATCATTGGATTAATCGCATTTTGGATAATGTTCTTTAATATGGAAAGCCTTTACATGCCAATATTTGAAAGATTATCCGTTTATACCTTGATTATTTGGAGTTTTATCAGTGGAGTTTATTTATTAAGAAATACAAAGGTATATTTATGAATACAAACAGATTTGAAACATTTTTTGATGCAGTTTTAGCAATTATCATAACAGTTTTAGTGTTGAAATTAACTCAACCGGCATCCCCTACATTAGGGGCTGTTTTAGCATTGAATGCAAGGTTCATTACCTATGCTATTTGTTTTTTAGTGATTTTTATCATTTGGTATGATAATCATAATCTGTTTCAGATCGTTGAAGAGATAGACCATAAGGTTTTGTCAATATATGCTGTTCAAATATTTGCAATAAGCCTTCTTCCTTATTTTGCAACATGGGTGGCCTTGCATATTAACTCTATTGCAGCAGAAACAATGTATGGGATTGTTTTCCTTGCAATAGATATTTTGTATATTATTTCAATCAATGCTATTTATAGGGCAAATCCTTATAACACTGAATTAGGCCAATCTAATTTTATAAGCGTTTACAGTTACATTCCTATAGCAATAATGATTTTAGGATTTGTTCTCACTTATACAGTCTACGTGCCTGGAATCTATATTTGCGTTCTGCTTTCTGTTATATGCTGGCTAATATTTTCAAGACTGAAAAGCCCGGATAACGGTAGCACTGATAGATTTGAAGCTTTCATTGACGCAATCATTGCAATCATAATTACAATAATCGTGCTTGAGATTCCTATGGTGGCAAACGGATCATGGGATGCATTCTTTGAAATCAAATTGGAGTTTATAGTTTATGCTGTAAGTTTTATGGTATGCTTTAATTTCTGGAATTACAACAATCATCTTTTTAGCATTGTCAATAAGGTAAATTCCAGGGTTATTTGGATAATTGGTGTTGCATTGTTCCTATTGTCATTAATTCCATATCTGACTGTATTTGTAAGTTTTAATCCTGATTCATTCTTCCCTAGCTTTTTATATGGATTGGACTTTGTCTTGATAGTCTTCACTTCACTCATAAATACAAAGGCTTTGAAGGATTCGGATCCTGCAAATATAGCGTTGCAAGTGGCTTTGGAAGACAATAAACCTCTTCTTGCAATGGTGATATTGGTATTTATTGGAATGATTATTGGATATTTCGTTTATCCTTTAGCTGTTGTCATAGCATGTTTAGTTTCCATAATCACTATGTGGATACTAACTTAAATGGCACAGATGCTATTTTATTTTCTATTTTTTTAATCTCATTTTTGGATTTAAAATATCTGATATGCCCATTAAATCATAATTATTATATATAATATAAATCAAAAATAATAATGTATATTAAATAACTTAAGAAATTGTTTCGATTTCCAGTTATTTAAAAGTATTTAGTTTGATTAATAATTTAATTATTTTATATTAGCTATTAATTCAAGTAATTAATTATTATAACGATTAGTTATTAATGAATAATTATTTTTTAATAGTTAATTGCTATAATAGTTAATTATTGTTCTTATATTATGAATTAAAGCTAAATATGTACTGCTATTGACTAAAGTGTGTGAATAGTAAATTTTTATTACAGAGGTGTTTTAAGATGAAAACTACTGTTAGTGTTATCAAAGCAGATATTGGAAGTGTTTCTGGACACTGTGTATCACATCCTGCATTAATGGAAAAATGTGATGAAGTATTATCCGGTGCTTTAGAAACTGGTATTCTTGAAGATTATTATATAACCCGTTGTGGTGACGACATTGATTTAATCATGACTCACAGAAACGGTGAATTAAACGAAGAAGTTCACAAAACTGCATACGATGCTTTCCTTCAAGCAACTGAAATTGCAAGAGACTTAAAATTATACGGTGCAGGTCAAGACTTATTAACTGACACTTTCTCTGGAAACGTAAAAGGTATGGGTCCAGGTTGTGCAGAAATGGAATTCAAAGAAAGAGGAAGTGACCCTGTAATTGTTTACTGTATGGACAAAACCGAACCAGGTGCTTTCAACTTACCTATCTTTAGAATCTTTGCAGATCCATTCAACACTGCTGGTCTTGTAATTGACCCAAGCTTACATGATGGATTCAGTTTTGAAGTGTTCGATGTAATGGAACACAAAAAAGTAATTTTAGACTGTCCTGAAGAAATGTACGACTTACTTGCTTTAATCGGTTCTACCGGCAGATACGTAATTAAAAGAGTATTCAAGAAAAACGGTGAAATCGCAGCTGCAGTAAGTACTGACAAATTGAACATGTTAGCTGGTGAATATGTAGGTAAAGATGACCCTGTAGCTATTGTAAGAGCTCAATCCGGTTTCCCTGCAAACGGTGAATGTGTAGAACCATTTGCATTCCCACACATGGTAAGTGGATGGA
>NZ_CALDKF010000072.1 GCF_937898925.1 uncultured Methanobrevibacter sp. | reverse complement strand
GCCCAAAAACATGCATGTTGATCATATTTTAGCGACAAACGCTAAAAAAACGGATGATAGCGATTTCAATCAATATATCGACGAATTGAATAATGATGGTTTCATAGTAGATTCTATTGAAAATTATCGTCCTTCTTGTGCGGCCTGCAATTTGAAAAAGAACAATAAAAATTTTAGTGTGGCGACTTTGCGTTTTTACCATCACGAAGCAAGCGAAAAATCGTCTAAAGTTTTATCAATAATCGCACAGTACCAAACACAAGATGTTTCTTTTGACTGTTTTGATCCTGATTATGATTATTGGGAGAAAACAAAATTTTTTGAGGAAAGAAAAAAGAGTTTAAAAAGTTTCTTAAATCAACTATTTGAGAACACTATAAATGAGAAATTTGTAAAATTAATTTTAGCAGAATTATTCCCTAAGGTAAATTGGTTATGTTACGAAAAAAGTATTGATGATGAGGAACTTTATCATAAGATTAGAGATGGTGGAATATGTAATCATAATTTCTTTAATTCTTATTTTACTTTTTTCACAAACTCTGAAAAGTTATCTAAATCAAGAATATTATCTATTATAAATCTTTCAGATAACCCTGAAGATTTTTACCATGAACTTTTAAGTATAAAAGAAAAAGGGTTGATTTATAATTTATTTGATATGTTAAATAAATATTATATTCAAGATTTTCCTAAAAATAACATATCAAATGTTATTTCAGTTTTATTAAATCATATTGATGAGTTATTTGCTGAAGATCAATATTATATTGTGCCTAAAAATAGTTCTTCTATTATTGTAGATTTTATCCTTTCATTATCAGATTTATTTGAAAATAGTTTAGATTTTAAAAATCTTCTAAAAAAGATTATTTTTGAGACAATAGATAGTTATTTTAAAATCTTTTTAGTTTATTCTTGTTATTTTAATAATGTTTTTATAAAATCAGAATTAAATGAAATTTATAATCCTATAATTGATTTTATTAATGAAATTTTTAGAAAAGATATTCATAGTATTCCTAAATTAAAATGGATGATTGAGTATTGGAACTTCTTTTCTGGATTTGAAACTGTAGATAAATATATAAAAAAATTAAATAAAAATGAGCTAATTTACTTAATTACCTGTTTATATTGGGATGTAGATGAATCTTATATTCAATTTGATTTAAGAATGTTGGAAAAATTAATTGATTTAAAATATATTAATTCACAATTTTTAGAGATAAAAAAAGAGAATAAGAAATTATATGATGAAAATAAGGATTTAATTGATTCTTTTTTAGTTCAATAGATAATATTAAAATTTTTTAGGGTTGATTGCATGGAAAGTAATGAGAGAAATATAAATGATATTCCAAAAGTGTTTATTTCATATTCTGGACAAGTGATGAACATATTGAAAATGTGGAAAATTTAGCAAAAAGATTAATGTCTGATGGAGTTGATGTTTTATTAGATTTATGGGATGCTCCAGAAGGTATTGATTTAAATTATTATATGGAAAAAGTTAAATCAAAAGAAATTGATTTTGTATTAATAATTTGTGATCAAGAATATGCTACAAAAGCTGATCAACGTAAAGGAGGAGTTGGTACAGAAACTCAAATAATTAGTAAGGAGGTATATAATAATGTTGAACAAACAAGAGTTATACCTATTATATATGAAAGAGATGATGAAGGCGAACCATGTGTTCCTACATATTTAGCATCTAGGAAATTCATAGATTTAATTAATGACTATAATGATGGTTATGAGAGATTACTAAGAAGAATTCATAATGTTCCTGAACATATAAAACCTCCAATTGGTGAATTCCCAGTTAGGTTAAAGGTTCCAAAAGTTAACAATGGTACTTTGGAGAGTATAATTTTTTCATTTGAAAAACGTGTAGAAAAAGATCAATTTTTAATTAATAATATTATTCAAGAGTTTTTAGAAGAATTTTTTGATTGTATTAAAAAGAATCAAATAACTTTTTCAAGTAATGAAACTGAGGATATAGTTAAAGTGATATATGATAAAATTTTTGAATATATTCCCTTAAGGGATTCTTTTATTAAATTTTTTAAAAAAATTATAAAATATACTAAATATAGTGGATTTGAAATTGATTTTGATAATATTATAGACTTTTTTGGAAGATTATTTAATTTAACAATTCCTAAAGTGGGTGAAACATTTGATAGGAGAAGTATAATTTACTATGATTTTATAATAAGAGAACTATTTTTATATTTAATAACAATTTCTTTACATTATAAAAATTATGATTTTATTTCAAATGTATTAAATTCTCCTTATTATTTTAAATCAGTATACAACCCTAATGAAACTCAAAATTTTTTAATATTAGATCAAAGAGGTAATATAGAAACGGATAAAATTTTAACATATTATTATAAATTAAAAGGTAATAATTATATTACTGGATTAGGTAATATGCTAATAGAAAGAATGTATTCAGATTTTGAAATTAATGAATTTGTTGAAGCTGATTTATTATGTTGTTATATTTCTATAATAAATTTAAAGGATAAATATGGGTGGTTCCCATTTACACATATTTATAAAGAATCTGATGATTTTGAATTATTTAGAAAATTGACTTCAAAAAAACATTTTGAAAAAGTAAAAGATCTTTTTGATGTTGAAACAGTAGAAGATTTAAAAGAAAAGATTCAATTAGCAGATAATTATTTTTCAAAACAAAAATATGGATTTTCAAGGGCCATATTCAGTTATGTGAAACCAATAGGATATTATGTTAAATTAGATGAAATTTATACTTTAAGATAAATTTTAAAAATTAAAAGTAGTAAGTTAAATAAGTGATAACATGCAAGTATCAATAGCTAAAAATTTAGAAACTAAAGAAATACTAGAACTAGACGACATAACATTCCAATTCGTCTTATGGCTGAATGAAAACAAATACACAGAATTAGATTCAATTTATGCGAAATCTACTTTAAAAACAACCGTAAAAGAGTTCAATGAATTAAACAATCAAATGACATTCCAAGGAGAAGACGAAATGTTAGTTCCACAAATAAACTACTTTGTAGAACTAAACACTTGGGTCTGCTTTGGAAAAGAAGAAGATGAAGAAATCGACTTAAGCTTTGAAATATGTGATGTAGTATACGACAAAGAAACTAGAAAAGAATTCTACAATCCAATCGAACTAACATACCTAATCCCTTTCTTAAATTCATTTGAAAAACAGTAATCTTTATATATTACGGTTTCTAATAATTTTTAGAGATAAAAAAACTGTTGAAATCGTAGATTATTTGGGTGAAATATGTCAATTGATGATAAGATGGAAAGGTTACATAGGGAACGTAGATTAACTGAAAGAACAAATGCTGAAAATCCTTCAAATAAAAATTCAAGTTATGAAGGATTCACTGTTGCACAAGAGGAATATATTCAAGCTAATGCAACTCAAAGCGAACCAATGGATTTTTGTCCAGAGTGTAATGGCATGATGTTGCCATATTTGGATGGACATAAATGCAAGGACTGTGGTTTCACTAAAGGAGTTTCCGAAGAGTTAATCAAGGAATCTGAAGAAAAAGAAAAAAGATATGTTTTCAGTAGTGTGGAAATCAAACCAAAAGTTAATGATCATAGGCCAAAATCAAGGATCATAAAACCTAAAGAGGAAGTGGCTACCGCTTTAAGTTTCCAAGAGCTTAGAGATACATTGTCTAATTTGGATGATGATACTTTTGATGTGGTGGCATCATTGTTTGGAATTCCAAAGTCATTGGAAAAGGATGAGAAAATAGATTTCATGATTGAGAATCATAAATCAAGCAGTATAGAAAGAAATATTCAATATGCTCAAAAGATAAAACCTTAAAAGATGTGATATTATGTGGCAAAAAGATCATAGAAAATCTAAAAAGGCATGTGTTCCTAGAAAAAAGTTTGAAGAGGAACCTGAATACTATTCATTTGATGACAATTATGATTATGGGGATTATGATTATGAACAGGATAATGATTAAATAGATATACATTATCTTTTTACTTTTTTTCTATTTTTTACATTAAATCAATTAAATCAATTTTATCATTAATGAAATAAAAACCATTTTACAAAACACTATTTTTATTAACTCTCTTTTTAATTAAATTAATAGAAAAATCAATCCTACTTTTTTCCATATATAGTAAACCATATATAAAAATTTAAAGCATTTTTAACACTCTAATTTTAATTTTACATGTTCAAATCAATTCAATAGCCAAATAAAACTAAAATATTTATATATGATTAAAACAAATACTCATACAAGTCTTAATTAAGAAAATTAAAAATTCCGGAATTTTTTAACTGAGATGATTTGATGACTTTTAGTGGTGAAAAATTCTATTCTGTAGGAGATCATTTGGAAGACTATTGTGAAAATGAAGAATACCAAAGATCAGCTGTAGGCCGTTTTTATTATTCCTGCTATTTGGTGGCTAGAGAGATATATAATATTGAAAACAATCGAAAGAGAGGTTCAAGGATTTCTCATATGGATTTGATTAAATATTTTCAAAACTTGGAGAAAACAAATGAAATTGGAGATAAATTAAATGCTCTCAGAAAAAATCGTAATGATGCTGATTATGAACTCTATTTTGATATAGGGAAAGTTAAAGAAAGTAAAATGATATCAAAAGAAATATTAAATTTTTTTAATAAAGATAATTAATTTTTTTTAAAATGGGATAATATGTATAATTTAAAAACAGCTTCAAAACAACAACCGAAGATATCTGATTTCAATTTTAATCAAAAATCAGGTGTTAATTTATCTAAAAAGTTTATATTGATGAATCCAAAGGAGATAAATGAATTTATTTCAAATAAATTAGACTTGGAGGATTTGATAAATAATAGTTATTCTCTAATGAACAAATTCTTTCCAGATTCCAAAATATATCTGGAATATGTGGTAGATCCGGAATATGATGATTTTGATTCTATTTTTGCATATATTGTTTTGAATGAGGGCAACTTCGAAACAAATTATCAGTTGTATAATGATTTGTTAAAGGAATTTGTTAAATTAAAAAGATTATATAGTGATGTTTATTCATGTTATTACATAGATACAAGTTGCAATGAGAATTTTTTAAGGTCTAAAATGAAATATTATGAAAGCTAAAGAGAGTAAAAATAAATCTAACGTATTAATGAAAAATAAGGATTAGGAAGAACAGGCAAGTATATAATGATTTATTAAAGGAATTCGTAAAATTGAAAAAATTATTTTCTAATGTTTATTTTTCTTATTATATTGATATAAAGCACAATGAAGAGTATTTGAAGTCTAAACAAGCATGATGCAGTATCTGAATAATGTGTGGGAAATTATCTAAATTCTTGAAAAGGGACATGCTATTGTTTAATGATTAATCCAAATCACTTCATTAAAACATTTATATAAAAAGGACAAATATATTTTATTAAATAGAAGTGATATCATGCTTAAATCAATTAAAATCAAAAACTTCAGGTCTTTAAAGAACTTCAATATGGAATTCAATCAAGGCCTGAATGTAATAATAGGGGAAAATGATGCAGGAAAGACATCACTTATAGATTCACTTAAAATTCTATTTAGTAAAAAGAAAATAGACATGAACGATTTCAATGAAATAGAAAATCCTGTAACAATTGAGCTGGAGGATATTGACTACACCTATTTCATGGAATCAAAAGTCAGTGAAGACACACTTATTAACACTTATAAGATTAAACCTTCTATAGAAAAAGCTAATCAAATAAAAGAAGAGTTGGAAAGCAATGAATTCAACAGTTTAGAAGAAGATGAGCAAAAGCAAATCTTAAGGAAATATGCATCAACATTCAACACAACATACAGATCCAATTCTAAAGTGGAAACTCTAAAAGACAATATTATAAAAGAACTTGAAAAAGAGGAGTTCACTGAAGTAAAAACTCTAAATTATCCAATTAGCTTTTTAGGAAGCAGGGAATTTGAAAATATAGATTCCTTCTTTGAGAACACCTTCTTTAAAGAGCTAAAGGAAGATATATGGGACTATAAGATAGAAGGAAAGACAATCAATCAGCACATTGAAGATTACATAGATGAATTTAAGGACCAACAGCTAAACAACGAAAATGCACAGGAACTAAACACCCAATTGAAGGAATTCCTTCCTGACTTTAAGGAAATAAATCCAATAGTTACAAGCGAACCTAAACTCAATTTAAAAATCAATGTAGAATTACTAAATAATAATAACCAGCAAATGCTACTTGAAAAGATGGGAGACGGTACAAACAGGCGTACCACACTTGCTATTTTCAAGCATAAAAAGGACAAGAATGACCTTGTATATGTATTCGATGAAGTTGAAACTCACCTTCATATCAAGGCCCAATTAGACGTTTTACGCTTGTTAAAGGACTTGTCTAAGGAAGGAAAACAGATTATAATAACCACTCACTCTCCATTCTTAATCAATCAGGTCAAGCTTGATGAAATTAAGTTAATCAGCTTAGATGCAGATAGAGGTTCCCAGATCTTTGAGTTGGACAGCACAACTCAAACACAGATCACCTTGGCAAATCTTGGAATAATGAACATAGACCTCTTCTTCACAAGCAAACTTTTGATAGTGGAAGGGGAATCAGAACTTAAGTTCATTCCAATCATGTATGAGAAATTGTATGGTTATCCAATCACCCAAAACTTCCTAAAGATTGTAAAGGCAGACGGCATAAAGGACATACCTAATTTCATCCGCATTATAAAGAATTCATTTTCCAAAACGGATATCTTTGCATTGATGGACAATGATGCTGATGAGGAAACAAAGGAAAGATTAAACAAATGGATTGAAAATGGAATGATTGAAAATTCAAATATCTTCGTTATTGGCCAGAAGGAGTTTGAAGACACTTTTCCAAATGATGTGCTCGCTCAGGCATTATCCAAATACATAAGCGATGAATGTGGATATGAAGTGGAAATAGATGCTAAGGCAATTCAAAAGATAAGAAAATCCAAGAAGTTTTCAAAATCTTTAGGAGACATATTCTATAATATGACCTATAGGGGCTTCAGCAAACCTACATTTGCACAATACTTGGCTTTGTATGCTGAAGAAGAAGACATTGATGAGAAGTTTATCAGATTATTCAAATTGATTTCAGATTAGCTTCCTTTCCAATTTAATATAAAAAACGTTTTGTTTAGGATTATAATTGCATTAAGTTAAAAAAAAATGTTTAGTGAGTATTTTAATTGCATTAAGTTAAAAAAACGTATTGATGATGCTTTTTTTATGAGTTACTGATTAAAAACTAATTTATCCTATTTTTTAAAAACAGCCATTTCATGGAATAAATATGAATGGTAGTCAATCAGCTATTTTCATAATAGAGGATGATTACAGTTGAGAAAAAAATTATCTGTATTTTTTTAAGAAAAGTTTACCAATTAACTAAACATCCATATCTATTCAGAGTGAAGAAATTCTTCTTTTGAGAGGTTATTTGGATTTAAATTAAATGGTAGAATGTAATTGATTAATGAGTATTATGTAAAAGGGGGGAAAATTACATTCTACATATTTAATTTATATAATATAAGAGATGAAGAAGTATTATTTAGGATTTAATATGAGTGAGCTTAAAATAAAATCTATCATCCCTTAAATTATAATTTTAATTGTCTTTTCCTTTGGTGTTTTTTTAGGAAGGATGATTTATTCTATTATAACAAATCACCCCTTCCTATTTTATGGTAACAACCTTTTCATTAGAGATTCTTAAATTAGATCAAATAATTTTTTTTATTTGAAAGAAAAGTAAAATCTTTAGACTTTAATCTTTTCTTTCAGCTATTGTGATCATATCTTACGGTTTAATGGAATGATATATTCAAAAATGTGGTTTGAGTATACCAACTCCAATTAAGCATATCTTTTTTTTAAATATAAATCTATTTATTATACAATTGAATAAAAATATCTTAAAATATACTAAAATATTGAACATATTTCATTTTTTTAAATTCTTTATTTTTCATTTTCTTAATCTCGAATTTAATTGAAAATTTTAAATTTATAAGGTGAATGATTGTTTATTTTTTTCATCTTTTTTTAAACAATCAAGTAATAAATATGGAATTTGACAAATGATTTTTTTCTAATCAAGATTCGATTGGATTTATGGATAATTCAATAAATATATATAAATCAATTTGTTTAATATTATATAAGCAAGGATAAAAGTGATATGATGGCAGGAGATAATGATTTAAAGTTGGAAACCAAGTGTTATGATGCAATGGAGTATGGCT
>NZ_CALDKF010000071.1 GCF_937898925.1 uncultured Methanobrevibacter sp. | reverse complement strand
CAAACAGCTATTGCATTAATTGGAACTAATCTTGTGGGTATTGCTGATGTGGACTGGGTATCAGTAGGATCAATTGCTTTGGTTGCCGGAATTGTTTCATTATTAACTTCACTTGCCGGTCTTCCTGAAGTTGAAAAAATACCTATTGAAGAAAAAGAGGATGAATAACATGGATGCAATGACCTGGATTGCACCAATATTGGTTGCGCTTGTTGGTGGAATCTTTTCTTATTTGGGTGTTGCTAAATCATCCAAAACAGCGCATGAAAGAACTATATTTGAACTTAAGTCTGAACAAGAAAAACAATCATTAATCATAGAACAGACTATTAATGGTATTAAGGCAGACATAATAAGGTTAGAAGCCAAACAGGATAAACACAATGAAGTAATTGAAAGGACCTTCAAACTTGAACAGAAGGTTGAAGATATGGAAAAAAGGATGAAATAAAGGATGTGATACTGCATGGTTAAAAACAAAGGCGGTCGCCCAGGAAAATATGAAACAAATGTAAAGCCAAGATTTGAAGAAATAAGAGCTTGGCTTCAAGTCGGTGCAACTGACAAAGAAATTGCTGAAAAACTTGGCATTCATAAATCAATGATGTGTGAATACAAAAAGCAATATAAAGAGTTTTCCGAACTTCTAAAAAATGGGCGCAAAGTGCCTATTCAAGCGATAAAGGCTGCACTTTATAAGAGGGCAACAGGATGTCATTATTCGGAAAAGAAAACAATCATTGAATATGAAGAATGGAATCAAGAAATTAAAGATGCATTAATTGCTATGGGATATGATGCTGATGCAATAGGACAAAGAAAATTGGTGCGTGTTGAAATATCAGATAAGTATGCTTTACCAGATCCAACTTCAGCAATGATGTTATTAAAACACTGGGATAAAGATGATGAAGGTAATTCCCTGTGGACTTCAGATCCGGCTATGCTTGAACTTAAAATGAAGGAACTAGAACTTAAGAAAGATACTTTAGAGAAAGGACAGTGGTAATTATGGATGACAAGAAAGTAATTAAACAGGATGATGAATTCATTGAAGTGGTCGGTGACACTGCAGAAGTTTATGAAGAAAGTGAGGATGAAGTCAAATGATGAAATCAACTGAATTTGTTGCAATGGCAAAGAAAATAGCCACTGATTACAAGACACTGTATGTTATGGGTTGTTTTGGTTCACCTATGACAGCAAAGAACAAACAGAGATTCACACAGAATCATTCTTATAATAAGAAATCAAATAGAACTAAGATCATCAAAGCAGCTTCAGCTTCCACTTTTGGATTTGACTGTGTTTGCCTTGTTAAGTCTATTTTATGGGGATGGAATGGTAATTCCAAAAACACTTATGGTGGTGCTGTGTATAAATCCAATAATGTTCCTGATGTAAGTGCTGATGATATGATGCAATATTGCACTGATGTTACAACAGACTTTAAAAACATCCAGGTGGGTGAAATCCTTCATATGTCAGGTCATGTTGGTATTTATATTGGTGATGGATTAGCTGTTGAATGCACACCAATTTGGAAGGATGGTGTTCAGATCACAGCTGTTGGTAATCTTGGAAATAAATCCGGCTATAATACAAGGACTTGGGTTAATCATGGTAAGTCTAAATTTATTGATTATGTTGCTGAAAAAGATTCACTTGATAATTACACAGATGAACAGTTAGCAGACATGGCAATGAAAGGTGTGTTTGGTTCAGGATCAGAAAGAAAAACCAAATTAGGTGACAGGTATGAAGCTGTTCAAAAGATAATTAATCAGAAGACTTCTTCAGCTATTAACAACCAGAAGCTTTATCACAAAGTAGTTAAAGGTGATACGCTTTCAAAGATAGCTAAGAAATATAACACATCTGTTAGTAATATTATGAAGATTAACAGTAGCATTAAAGATGCAAATATGATTTGCTTAGGGCAATTAATAAGAGTTAAATAAGTAGAAGCCACTGTTAATGCAGTGGCTTTTATATTTTATTTAATGTATTAATTGTGTCCGTTACATTATTTATAAGTTAAAGGAAGTGATAACCAATGACACAACAGCAATTCTATAAGTCTAAGAAGTGGAATGACTTCAGGAATGTCATTATAGCTGAACGAACAGACACAGACGGATATGTTCACTGTGAATGTTGTGGTAAGGCTATTCTTAAAAAATATGATCTTATTATTCACCACAAAAAAGAATTATCAGATGCAAATGTGGAAGATGTATCAGTTAGTTTGAATCCTGACAATGTTGAAGTAGTATGCTTCCAATGTCATAACAGCATTCATGAGAGATTCACTCAAGGTCATGCATCTACTTATAACATTAAGAAGAAAGTCTTCATTATATATGGTTCACCTTGTGCTGGTAAAACTACTTGGGTGCATTCTGTAGCAACTAAAGATGATTTGGTTGTTGACCTGGATTCTATCTGGCAAATGATTAGTATTAATAATCGTTATGACAAACCTACAACACTTAAGTCAGTTGTATTTGAAATGCGTGACAAGATGTATGACATCATTAAATACAGATCAGGTAAGTGGCACAATGCTTATATCATTACAGGTGGCGCACTTAAAGGTGACAGGGACAGACTGATTCAAAGAGTTGGTGCTGATGAATGTATTCTTATTGATACAGATGTTACAGAATG
>NZ_CALDKF010000070.1 GCF_937898925.1 uncultured Methanobrevibacter sp. | reverse complement strand
ATAGAGTTAAACAAAAAAACTCCTTGCTTTTTCAGCAAGGAGTTTTTATTTTAGAATCCAAAATAGATGAAAATAATTTGGTAAAATTAGAGAATATCACATTGTCTAATTCTAATAATGATTATGTGTTTAGTTGGGGTGATAAAGAATATCCACTTCCAATTACTTCATATATAGGCAAAAAGATTTGTAATAATGAAAATAATACAATATTTTGGACGGTAAAATAGAGTTATCAATCGAATAAAGGCTGAGATTGGGCTAATTTTATAGCTTGTCTTTCGATAATTGTTGCAAGATTTACGACTCCACTTCTTATGATAGAACGAACTGGATCTGCTTTGTTTAATTCTGGATTTGCAAACAACATTTCAACGATTGGGTGTCTGTTATTATCAACTCCTATTAATTTAACAATATTATAATTGATTAAAACTGTTAAATTGACTTAATATTTGTAAATTGATATTAAATTAAAAAAATAAATCCAAAAATTAGTTAAATTAATAAATAATTAGTTTTAAACTAATATTTGGCAATTCTAAATTTGGATAATTTATCTAGAACTACGAATTTTAAGCAGGAGGAAAAACACAAGTATGCTCCTGACTAAAGACAGGAGGTGGTTCTATGATGGATGAAATTTTAAAACTACTACGTGCCGTTAGTTTAATAAATAGAATTCATATTACCTTTTGTATAAAAATTAATTAATTTGTAAAAATTTTTAAATACTGAGTAATTTAAATTTTCCATTTTTAGTTTTGCCTTAGAAATTTCTAGAGATAAAAATATTTAAATATTTAAAAAAACTATATTTAATTAAATACTTGTGTGTCAATCTCATTTGAGATTGATTTTTCCTGCTAGTGGAGATTTATCTCCACTTTTTTTATCTTGGAAAAAATAGTTCGTATAATCTAAAATTATTTATGAAAACTTGTTTTAAAAAAATAGAAAGGGAGTTTTAAAGCTTTTGAGTGTTTAGAACCAACTTCAATAAGGATTTTTTCAAGACTTTTCTCTCATCCTCATCGATTCCATCCATTACTGTATCTTCCCAGTAATCGATGTATTTTAATATCTTATCAGTTCTTTTAATGCCTTTATCAGTTAATTTAACTAATTTTCTACGTCTATTAGAGGGATCCTCTATTCTTTTAATAAGGCCCGCCAATTCAAAACGCCTTAGAAGCTTTGCAGTATAACCATCACTTACCTTGAACAGATTCACCAATTCCTTTTGAGTTCCTTCAGTAGAAAACCTTATTCTAAGCAAGAATGGAAGTTCAACCATGCTTATATCCTCATCAACGAATTCTTCATCAATGTAATTTCTAAAGCTTCCCACCAATTCCTCTACATAGTGATAAATCCTTATGTTCTCTGAATCTTCATTAAAAAACTGATTAGGCAATTCCATATTTACACCAATTCTAAAACACTATAGTTTTTCTCTTTATATAAACTATATTTTTCAATCTATTTAAATATTTTCATTAGATAACTGTTTCCTTAGGAAAGATTTATATATTATATCAAATATAATATTTTTAAAAATATATTAAAAATTTAAGATAATATTATAATCTAATTAAAATGGTGACAATTATGAGCGATGTTATGTTTGGATTTGGAGCTATGAGATTGGATTTGGAAGATGAAAACAATCCAAGTTCCATAAATTTCGATGATGTTACAGAAATGATTGACTATTACATGGATCAAGGTTTCAACTACTTTGACACTTCCTATGCATACCACAACGGAGCTTCAGAAGAGGCTTTAAGGATTGGACTTGTGGAAAGATATCCAAGAGAATCCTTTAAGATAGCTGATAAGATACCTACATGGGCCTTAAGAAGCGAAAAGGATAACCAAAAATTTGTGGATATCATGCTTGAAAGATTAGGAACAGATTTCTTTGATGTATTGCTAATCCACAACATCAATGAATCATTCCTTCAAATAGCTGAAAACTGCAATACATTCGATTACATCAAAAGGATGAAAGAAGAGGGAATAGCCAAGAAAATAGGTATCAGTTACCATGACAGATCAGATCTACTTGAAGAGATCCTGGAAAAATATGGTGATGCAATAGATGTTGTACAGCTTCAATTGAACTACCTTGACTGGGAAAGCAAACTTACCGAATCCAGAAAGAATTATGAAATCTGTGAAAAATACGGTAAGGAAGTAATTGTAATGGAACCTATAAAAGGTGGAACATTATACAACCTTCCAGATACAATAAAAGAAAAATTCCAAGACAATGGAATGACTTTAGTTGAAGCTGCATTAAGATTTGCAGGAAGCCATGAAAACGTAAAAGTGGTTTTAAGTGGTGTAGGAAACCTCGAGCAGATGAAAGAGAACTGTGAAGTATTCAAGCCATTTGAACCTATGAGTGAAGAGGAAAATGAATTCGTCCTTGAAATGGCAAACGAGATCAAGGAACTCATTGCAATAGACTGCAGTTACTGTGGATATTGCCTAAAGGAATGTCCAGCAGGAATCCCTATACCTGATTTCTTTGAATTGTACAACAGTGAAAAGATGTATTCACTTCCTTCATTGCATGCAATCTATGGAACAACTGCAGCTGCAAATGCACCGGCATCTGCATGCACTGAATGTGAATCCTGCATGGCAATCTGTACCCAAAAACTAGACATTCCAACACTTCTAAAAGATGTTGTAGATACATTTGAATAATTCTAATAATATAATGAATAAATTTTTTCAATTAATAAAGATGGTGATAAAATGAAAACTTTAGTAACTTATTTCTCAGCAAGCGGAGTAACCAAAAGAGTGGCAGAAAAAGTGGCAAATGCACTTGATGCAGACATCTTTGAGATTGCTCCTGAAACCCCATATACCGCAGCTGACTTGGATTATATGGACAAGACAAGCAGATCAACTATTGAAATGAATGACAAGTCATTCAGGCCTCCAATCAAGGAAACAATCGATGTCGCTGAATATGATACAATTCTCATCGGTTTTCCGGTATGGTGGTACACTGCACCTACAATAATCAACACTTTCATTGAAAGCATTGACATTGCCGGCAAAACTGCAATAGCTTTCTGCACCTCTGGTGGAACTGGAATATCAGGTTGTGAAAACGACTTGAAAAACGCTTATCCAGAAGCTAACTGGAAGCCAGGAAAAAGATTATACGGTAGAGAATCTGATGACGAAATCATCAATTGGGTAAATGAATAAATAATTCATTTTCCTATATTTTTTCAATTTCAATATAGTTAGGACATATGCAAACAATAATCTGATTAAAAAATAAAAAATATTAAAAAATTAAAAAAGTAAAAAGATAAATTATTAAAATAATTAAATCAAAGCATATTATTGCTTTTAATGATTTCAGAAACTTTAATATGAGGATTGGAGAATCTTTCCTTATTATTTTTTTCATTGTTTATGGTAAATACATTCTCCTTGCAGTGGTGGACGCATCCAAGGCAAAAGAGACAATCATCGCCAATAACCGGCTTTTCACCGCTTAAATCTATATTTCCTTTAGGACATATCCTTGAACATACCTTACAATCACTGCATCCATCACCAACAATGATATGGAATCTTTTAGTCATTGTTGATTCCAAGACCTTTTCTATAAAAGGCACATCTGTAAATGACTTCTTATTGAGATGGAACTCTTTTCTTGATTCAATATCATTCCTGATTATTTCAATTTGACTGTCAATGTCAGAATCATCCTTGATTTCCTTTTCCTCTTTCATGTCAAACATAGGCAAATAATTGTCAACCATTAAAACTGAATTTGTATAATTTACTTTCATTCCCTTTTTATTGAAAGCCTTCTTCAGGATTTTAAATGCATTCTGGTCTCCATCAGAACCATATGAAGCTATCAAGAACAGATAATCCGTTTTGAATCTGGCCTTTTCAATAAATTCCCTAACGATCTTTGGAGCATTTGCATAAAAGACTGGAAATATTATTCCAATGGATTCATCTTCAATATCAAATCTATTGTTCTTAATCAATTGAGGAATGCTCAATAGCTCTCCACCTAATTTCTTTGCAATATACAGATTGTTTCCTGTTGATGTGAAATATAGAATTTTCATAGTTAAACCTTAAAAATTTAAAATATTAAAACGATTCCAAATAGAAATCATTAAAAAAAATAGAATCCCTTAACGAGAAAATCTATTTCTTAAAAGCGAAATAATTTTTTATGCTTTATTGAACTTGTCCTTATCCTGTCTGCATCTTGGACATTTCCAATCATCAGGCAAGTCTTCAAATGGAGTTCCTGCAGGAATGCCATGTTCCTCATCACCGATTTCAGGATCATATACATAACCGCAAATGGAACAGACATATTTTCCAGTAGATTCCTTTTCCTCGATTTCATAATCAATAGCTATTGTTTCAGGAGGATTGTCCAAATCCATAACCCTTTTTGCCTCAAGGTTTTCATGTCCAAGAGGAGTGTGGGTAGACAAGTAAACAGTCGGATGGTCTTTAATGAACTCCCTTACCTTGTCCATTGTTTCACGAGCCAATCCAATGTCTTCATAGACAACAGACAATTTGTTTTCATACATAGCCTCATCAGTATATGTCAAATCTCCATGAATCATGTAAAAGAGCCCATCATCCTCAGCAATCACTATGCTGTTTCCAAGAGTGTGACCCTTTGCTGGAAGGAAATGGATGCCTTCTGCTATCTTTAGAGAGGCTTCAAAATTATAGTATGCCCCATCAGTGTATTCGACACGAATTATATTGTCCCCTTCAAGCCCCAATGCATCAGCATCTTCTGGAGAGATATAGACTTTTGCATTTGGGAAAGAGCGAATCTCACCGGAATGGTCTTCATGCTTATGGGTAACCAATATTTTGGAAACATCTTCTGGATTGTATCCCAAATCCTTCAATGCAGAGACATAATCGGTAATCCTTTTACCAGTGTAAATTCCCAATTCATAGTTTGGCGCTGTTTCAGGTGCTTCCTTAGGCACACCAGTATCAACAAGAATCACTTCATCTCCAGTGTCAATCACATAGTTCTGCAAGCTTGAACGATAAAGAACAGAACTGTCAAAGTTTTCAGGGCCTTCTTCACCACCAAAAGCAAAGCTTTGAGTGGAAAACCCTTTTTCAAAGAATTTTACAGCTTGAATTTTAATAATAACATCTCCAATAATTAATTAAAATAAAAAACAAAAAATAAACTTAAAGAATAATCTGATTTAGAATAATATAAATTTAACTAAATAAAAAATAAATTAAAATTTCATGATAATATCAAATGATAAATAAAAAATAAATTAAAATCATAATAAAAAATAAACTTCAAAATTAGAATAATATAAAAGGATAAATAAAAAGAAAAAAAGTAAAATTTATTTTTAAAAATAAATCTAATCTATTCTGCAGCACTTTGGTCATTTATTAACAATTGGGTTAAGTAATTTTGCTTTCCAATCATTTTGCATAAGTCCAATTGCTGTTCGCTCCAGTACATATCCTCTTCTTCATCCTTGAGATAGACTTTCATCAAGTCATAGGTGGTTGCATCAAAGATGCCTGATTCCATAACTTCATTCAAGAATGCAATTCCTTCAACAGAAACATTATAATCAGCTTCAATGAATTCAATGATATCAGTGTAGATTGGTTTTGCTTCCTGTGCTTCCTGTTTTATTTCTCCACCTAAATCAAGAATTCTGTCCATGAACTGTTCTACAAAGTCCATTTCTTCAGTTGCATGAGTTGCATACTTGTCTCCTAAGGATTGGAATCCTAATCCAGCGAAAATCTTTGATTGAATTCTGTGACCAAATGAGTTTGCGGATAAGCCAGTTACAATAGCTTGCAATACTTCAATAGTTTTTTCTTTATCAGCCATAATTTCACCTTAATAATAAAGACTTTAGAATCTTAAGTCTTAAATAATTCTTTATTAAAAAAAGTATTTATATTTATCTATAATATACTAGATATGAAAAAAATTGCAAAAACCGAGAGAATCAACGGATAAAAATAAAAAAAATAAAAACTAAAAATATTACAATGCTAAAAAAAAAGCAAACCATACAATATGAAACAAAAAAATGAGAAAATGAGAAGATCAAATATCCTTAATGGCCAAATTGGAGTAATCATAAAGCATGTTCTTGAATAGCTCTATTTGCTCTTCAGTGTACTTTTCATAAAGCTCACTTTCTCCTTCATAAAAGACCTTTATTAGTGAAAATACAGTCAACCTTCCCTTATTGGTTAAAATGAGATTTCTTCTGCTTTTGTTTTTCTCATCAACCTTACGTTCCACAAATCCGTTTTTCTCCAGCCTCTTAATTATTTGAGTAACATTTGACTCTGAAACAAAGAGCATATCGGCAAGTTCCCTTTGGGATATGTTTTGATGATAAAAGATATTGATCAAATAGGTAGCGTCTCCAGATGTTATTTCCTTAAAGTTTTCCTTTAGATATCTGGCATACTGCAAGTTAATGTATTCCATATACAATATCATTGGAGTGAATGAAATTCTTTCCTCTTCAAAGTTCAAATCTGCCATAATTTCACCTAATGTCTTTATCTATTATCAAACCATCAATTATTCTATTCTGATTCCGCTTCCCTAAGCTCTTTCATTTCTGCAATAGCTCTTTTTGCCTCACTTAAGATATGGCCTTCATCTACAGTGAGAAGCTCTCTGTTTTCCATCAATACTTTACCGTTACAGATTGTGGTGTCAACATTGGAACCGTTAGCAGAGTAGACCAAGTTTGATGAAATCGCATTGCTCATAGGAGTCATGTTAGGAGCGTTTGTGTCAACAAGAATAAGATCTGCCTTTTTGCCAACTTCAATTGAACCTGCATCAATGCCTAATGCATTTGCACCATTATAGGTTGCCATGTTTATCACTTCATCTGCAGTTGCAAGTTTCGGATTGAGTGTTGAAACCTTTTGAAGAAGTGCTGCAAACTTCATCTCATCGAACATGTCAAGATTGTTGTTGCTTGATGCACCATCAGTACCTAATCCAACACATACACCTTGACTTAATAGTTCACCTATAGGTGATGCACCTGATGCAAGTTTCATGTTACTGCATGGGTTGTGTGATACCTTGACATCATACTTTTTAATCAAATCTATCTCATTTTGGTCTAACCATACACCATGAGCCGCAACAATATCACTATTTAATATACCGATGTCATCTAAATACTCAAAGGGTCTTTTATTTTGATGGTTTTCCTTACAGTCATTAATTTCCTTCATTGTCTCATTCATATGAATGTGGATACCAACTTGATGCTTATCAGCTTCCTTTCTGACCCTCTCAAGAAGCTCACTTGAAGTGGTATAGATTGAGTGTGGACCAAACATTGTAGTGATTCTTCCATCAGCAGTATTGTTGTGATTTTTTATGAGTGCAATGTTTTCCTTGAACTCGTTTTCACGTTTTTCCTCAATGCCGAAATCAATCATACCATATGACAACACTGCCCTCATACCAATTTCATCTACAGCTTGGGCAACTCCATCCATATAGAAGTACATGTCTGAAAATGTGGTTGTACCGCTCTTGATCATTTCAGCTGCACCAAGAAGTGCACCTATGTAACAGTACTCCCTGCTTAGGTGTGCTTCCATAGGCCAGATGTGATCGTTAAGCCAAGTGTCCAATTCCAAGTCGTCAGCTATTCCACGTAAAAGTGACATTGAAATGTGAGTGTGAGTGTTGACAAGCCCTGGCATCAATATCTTATCAGTAGCATCAATAATCTTTTCTGCATTTGATTCATCGATTGCGCTTCCTATTTCTGCAATCCTATCTTCAACTATCAATACATCTGCAGATTTCTCTTCAGTTTTTCCATTTCCCAATGGATTTAGTATAGTTGCATTTTTGATTAATATATTTTGACTTTCCATTAAAACACCTTTTATCGAATAAAAGTAATATTAGATTTTAATTTGTTTATCTTTTAAAATTTAATGTAATATGATATTATTATATAACATATTATAAAAAAATATTTTCATTTATTAATTCATAATTTTGTTTGAATTATTTTATATGTTACGAATTAATTTTCATTTTAAAAAAATAAAATAAGATAACTTTTAGATATCTTATTTTTTAATTATTGTTTTAATATTGTTTTAATATTTTTCATTAATTGTTTTATTTCACCTATTTATTTTATAACTACCTTGGAAGTCCTTTTACTTGCCTTATAGTACTTGTCTCCAGCAAATTTTACAGTTACCTTATAGGTTTTCTTCTTGGAAAGCTTTATTTTAACTGTTGCAACACCTTTCTTATTGGTTTTTGCTGTGTACTTTTTCTTATTTATGATGAAAACAATCTTTCTGCCTTTGATTACTTTCTTTCCATTTTTCAAAGTTGCAGTTAGTTTCTTGACTTTTTTCTTAGCCTTGAAAGTCTTCTTAGGAACATACAATTTGGTAGCCTTCTTGACTATCTTCTTAGCTACGGCCCTTTTGATTGTTACCTTTTTAGTCAAGGAACTGTCTTTATAGTAATCGTCGCCAAAGACTATCTTCACAATGTAATTTCCATTGCTCAATTTTGAAAGCCCAGTCAATTTGGCTTCACCGTTTGCGTTTGTGGTTGCAGTTTTTGTCAAGACAACCTTATCGTTTAGGCTAACGATGAATTTAATTGCCTTATTTGGAAGTGCATTGTAGTTGTCATCTATCAAAACAACATTGAATTCATCCCCTTTTATCAAGGTCTCTTCAACTATGATATGAGGGCTGTTCCTTTTAGTCACATTTACGGTGAATGTTGCATTGGAAGACTTGTAATAGCTGTCTCCAATGAATGAAGCCATGAACATGTAATTTCCTTCCACAAGATTTAAGCTAAATTTAGCGGTTCCATTTTCATCCAAAAGCAATTTTACAAGAGAGAAGCTTAGATTGTTGTCACTTTCAATCAATGAAACTGTAATTTCCTTACCCGCTACAGGATTGAGATTTTGATCCAGCAAAGTGATTATCACTCCTTCATTGGATTTGGACAATATAAGCTTATTTTCAATATCCTGGAACTTGGTGTTTCCTTCATAATACAAGTTCAAGACATTTGAATTTGTAATGTTGCTTGGCTTGAATCCTGCATAATCGAAACTGAATGCGATAGGGAGAACCGCTTTTGCCTGATTAAGGGATAAGCTTAACTTAAGCACACTGGACTCACCTTCACCTAAAGAGCCTAAATGCCATACCTTGGTATTCTGATTGAATGAACCCTTAATGATCTGGAAGCTTTTTATGATTATTGAATCATCAAGATCCATGCTGATGTTGAGGTCATTCACCAAGTCACCTTCATTTGATACTGTAATGACAAGATCAATCAAGTCACCTACCTTGTAAGTGCTGCTGTTTGACTTTATGCTAAGGCAAATGTCACTGACCCCTGAAGTGTAGGCCTTAAGACATACATTAGCTTCTTTCAAGTCATAATCTTGAGCATATTGGTAGAACTTGATTACTTTCAAGCCGTCTTCATAAAGATTCTTGTAATCCACAAGGTCAATCCAGTTTATTCCATCCATACTGATAAATGATTCATTAGGATTTGCGCTTGCTCCACTGCTATAACCTTCCCTTTTTGATTCAATAGCTATCGGATAGCATGAATCTGGAGTGGTCAATTTTACGGCTATCTTGAATATATCGTTTTTGGCAAGCTCCACATATTCATCCAATTTGATTGTATGGTATCCTGCACCTTTTATGAGGCCCTCTTGAATATATTTGCTTATTCCATTTACAGTGATGTTTACTAGATATTCACTGTCTCCAAAGGTGTATAATCCAAATGCAGTCAATGGATTGTTGTTTTTAGCCAGGAATTGATTTGCAAGCCATGCAGTATGGGAGTTGAATCCCAATGACTCAAATGTATTCCCAAGAGTGTCATATTGGTAAATGTTCTTGTAGTTTGTAATGTTTTCTACATTTGCGATTGCCATAGCGGAGATTGTATCAAGCCCGAATCCTGCAAATGCCTTGTCATAGTAGGATATGTACCAGTATCCATCATAGCCGTGGTCTGTTCCCCAACTGTTCTTTATTATGAACGCTCCATCGCCAGGAGGAGTTATTGCAAAATTTTCCTTTTTGTAATTGTCATCCCAACCAATGAGAGTTACTGCATGGTTAGAGGTATCAATGACATCATGATAATAGTCCGGTTCGTATTGGAATGCATCATCTGCCTGCATTGAAGTGTACAATGCCCCATAAGTCATGATTGCATATTTGATTTGATCCAAATCCTTATAGCTTAGGCGTACAGGAATCAATAGAACATCCTGCACATGCTTTGTAAGATTCAATTTGGTAGGAGAGCTTGTATCCCAATCGCTGAATGGATCATCACTTTCTTCTACAGGCCCGCTCCAGCGCAAGAGATATGCAAGGGACATGTACTGGTTTCCACCATCTTTCCAATCAGTACCGTTCAATCCATAGAGCCCCATCAGGTTTTTCATATTGTTTTCAGATAGGTCATATGAAATGTTTTCATATTTCAACAGATAGGATTCAAGGGCTGCAATTGTTGTAAATGCCCAGCATGATCCTGAACCTCCTTGGTTACGAATTGGAGAGACCAATCCGTAATCCCTTAAGTCATATGATGAAGGAAGATCAGTGAGCAATCCGTCATCAAATGCTTTTGAGACTATTATTTGATCTTCAAGGCAAAGCAATAAGTCATCTCGCACGGTTTTTACATAATTATTGTTGAAATTCACATTTGCCATGTTTACATTGCCATTCAAGTTGAAGAAGGTTCCATTGTCATCGCTTATTCCATTTGCTTGATTGCTTGAGACTGTGACATTATGGATTTCAAGAAGATTTGCCTTGTTGGATATTGCAGAACCGAATGTGTAATCTCCATTGAGTATGTTATGGTCTATTGTAGAGTTTATTATGAATACATTGTGGCTTGCCCAATTGCAGATTCCTCCTCCCATAGAGTAGTTTGAATTGACTGTATTGTTAGCTATTGTTGTGTTATATACTACAAGGATTCCGCTATAGTCATAGATAGCTCCACCGCTACCGTAAGTCCCATTTACAGAGTTGTTTATAAATTGGGAGTTCAATATGGTCATTTCTCCCATATCGTTAATGATTGCACCTGCATAAGCATCTGCGCTTCCATTTGCTGTATTTCCTTCAAATACTGAATTGTAGATTCTGACGAATCCCTTGTCATTGTATATTGCTCCACCGCTTGCAGGATATGTTTTCTGTGCATAGTAATAGATATAATCCTTTGCAGAGTTGTTCTTAAATCTGGTATAAACGAAGTTTACAGCACTTTGGTTAATGTAAACCGCTCCTCCATAGTAGGAATTTCCTCTTGTGAATGTCAGATTTACAAAGTTTACAAGAGGGCTTACAGCATAATAGGCAAGTGGAGGGGAGATGAAGAATATTCCATTGCCGTATCCGTTTCCTTCACCATCAATGATTGTATTCAATGTGCTTTGGCCAATCAAATTAAGGTTTTTGGTAATTGTCATACGTCCTGAAATTGTATAGGTTCCATCTGCCAAAAAGATGTTTGTTTTGGAGTTAGTGTCATTATTGAAATAACTGTAAGCACTGGAAATTGTTTTGAATGGGTTTGATTGGGTTCCTAACTCCTCATCTCCATCATAGCTTGAGTTTACAAAGATAGTGTTTGAATCTGATATGTTGAAGTCATAGGTAAGCATTTCAGACTTTAGGTTGATGTAGTCTGAATATTCTGTGTAGATGTCCCCTTGACTTTGGGAATTGCCTTCATCAAGGATCTCATCATCAATACTTTCAAGCCCATTCTCATTTGTATTAGATCCTGAACTTGATTCAAGACCATCATTTTCATCCATTTCAATTGCATCGGCTGTTTCATCATCAATTGAATCAGTGATTTCATTTATTTCAGTGTTTGTTTGGAAATTGATTTCATTATTTTCATTTAGTATCACTGAATCATCTGCAGCTGCAAAGCTTACAGGAATCATCAATAAAAGCATTACCATTAATGAAATCAATAAACAGTGCTTAATTTTCATGACTTAACCCCAATCTTTCATTTTAATATTTTTAATAATTTTTTCTAAAAAAACATTTTAACAATTTTATTTAATTACAACCTTTCCTTTTTTGCTGATTTTCTTGAATGTGTTGTCTCCTGCGAATTTTACTGTAAACTTGTAGGTTTTCCTTTTGGATAACTTGACTTTCACTTTTGCAACACCTTTCTTATTGGTTTTTGCAGTGTATTTCTTGCCATTTACAGTGAATACAAGCTTTTTGCCTTTAATAGCTTTCTTATTGGTGGCCTTAAGGGTAGCATACAAGTATTTAGTCTTTTTGCTTGCTTTGTATGTTTTCTTGGTGACTGTCAATTTGACTTTCTGTGGATTGACTTTGATTTTAGCGACAACAAAGCTTCCGTTGTACTTTTCATCACCAAGGAATGAAACTACAACTGGGTAAGTTCCTTTCTTAGCAAGAGCAATTTTAATGGTTGCAACACCTTTAGCATTGGTGGTGCGTTTGTAGACCTTGCCGTTGAAGGAAATCAGAACCTCTTTATTTGCTAAAAGATTTCCTTTACTGTTTTTTAAGGTAATTGAGTAGTTCTTACCAGCTTTTTTACCGTTAATCTTGGTATTGACAGTAGTGGTTTTCATAGCTTTTGCTACAATGCTTGTAGCCACCATAACAGTTGATCCACCACTAGAACCATTAATATTGATATTTCCACCTTGAGGGATATTGATTCCAGATTCCCCCTCAATTGAAGTGACATTGAATTTAAATTGCTTAAGTCCATCAAATGAAGAGACATTTTCTATATTGATTGGATTGCTGGTTGCCAAGATTCCCCTTTCAGAATTTATCATGAGCAAGTCAACGGTCTCTCCAACAACATTCTCATTAATCTTCTCTACAGTGATTCCACTGATATTGATAGCTGGAACCTCTATTTCCAATGGATTTGTAGAATTCTTAGCATTGACTAAAACTATAGTGTCTCCATTATCCACTATGAACTTGATGTTTGAAATTTCGAATGAATCCACATCAAAACTGTTTTTATCAACAACAAATATTGGATTTCCGCCTGCAGATTTGATTGCTGTTGCATTGTTTCCGATTATTGTCAAATTCTTGTTTATGATTATATTTGAGATGTTTTCACAATTGCAATTGCTTAAATCGATTATGTCGCCATCTTCTGCATTGTCAATGATTCTTTGAAGTTTTTCTGCACTTATATTAGATATGATTGAATTTGTATTGAATTCCAAGCTTTGATTGTCTATTCTTAAACTGATTAGATTTTCCTTTGAGGATGAACTTAATAAGACACTGGCCATATTATTTTCCAATAATCCATTGGTTTGATTCAATTCTCCATTATTGCTTGCAATCTTAAATTCCTTTTCAAATGGATAATAATTGGCGTTTTCAATTAAGCTTCCATCATTATAATGGTTTAAGAGAACCTTGATGTCATAGTAATTTAATTTCTTATCGAAATTGGCTATATTATAATCATTTGCCAAATTTTCCTCAAGATTGTCCAATAGCTCTACAGACAAGTCTGCAACTACCCATCTGTTAATGGTGATCTTATCCAACTTTTGAGGATTGTTTGTTCCCCACCAATTGTCTTCCAAATAGATTCTTCCTCCATTCGGATAGTAAACTGTAGTGTCCTTATAGATTGACATGCCTTTCTCAGTATCCTTATTGTTGAAGATGAAAGAGTTGCTGATGTTCAAGTCAACATTCCTATCAAGAATAGCTCCCCCTCCACGGGTATTGATAGCGCTGTTGTTTACAAACTGGCTATTTCTAATGATGACATTTCCTACCCTGCCATCTGTTTTTCCAATGAGGTTAATTGCCCCGCCTCCATAATTTGAGACTGTTCCTGTAGCAACGTTCTTAATGAAACTGACATTATTCATTGGGAAATTGCCCTCACTGTTTTGCATAAAGATCGCTCCTCCAGAGAGTGCCTTGTTGCCTATGAACACTGTGTTTTCAATTGACTTGAATCCGTCAACATACTGCATATAGATAGCTCCACCACCGAAGGTGTTTCCTTTTGCAGTGTTGTTTATGAATTCACATCCGGAAATGTTCAAGCTTGGAGGATAGGATAAGCTGGTGTAATAGCCGTCACAATAGATAACTCCACCGTTTCCTCCACTGTCTGTAGGAATGACCTGATTGTTTGTAAAGCTTGAATTGGCTATATTCAAATTACCTACAGAGTAGATTACTCCACCATTTCCATTCTTTACAATGCATCCGGAAACATCAAGGTTTTCTATGGTCAAATTGCCCATATTTGTAAATGCACCTCCAGATGCCCCTGTATTGACACCATCAATAATCTTCAGGTTTCTTATAGTCAAGTTGGAATTGTAAATGGAGAATATTCCACCAGTATAACCTACACCATCGAAGGTTGTCTGGTCGATTCCAGAACCTTCTATTGTCAAGTAGGTATCATCCAAGTCAATGCCAAAAACTACAAATGAACCTTCACCAACGGAGATCTTATGAGGCCCATTATCAGACACTGCCAATTGAATAGCCCTTTCTATAGTGTTTACAGGATTGTCTTCGGAACCGTCATTGTCATCGTTTCCATCCTTGGAAAGGTATATTGCATCTGAACCCTCCCTAATCAAATCATCATTATTTGAACTTGAATCTGAAACTTCATTGGATTCAGACAAGCTTTCATCACTAATCATTTCAGAACCTGATTGGGAATCGTCAATAATCTCCAAATCAGAACTGGAACTTAAACTCAAATCAGCGCTGCTATCTTCAACGACATCTGACGAATCAGCTGCACTGACTGAATTGAATCCTAAAATTATCATGAAAAGAAGTGATAATATGATTAAAAATTTCTTATCTAATTTCAAACTTACACCTCATTAAAGAATTTAACAATTTATCATATCTAATTAAATTTTAAAATTCAAGCATCATTCAATACTAAAATTTTAAAATTCAATCTTAATCATTTGATTAACTTGTCAATGCCCTCAAAATTGCTTATTAAAAAAAATAAAATATAAGAATAGATAAAATAGCTTAAAAACCATTATCTATTCTTTTTCAATTGTTTATTTTATTTTGACTTTTCCTTTTTTGCTGATTTTCTTGAAGGTATTGTCTCCTAAGAATTTTACAGTGAACTTGTAAGTTTTCCTCTTGGATAACTTGACTTTCACTTTTGCAACACCTTTCTTATTGGTTTTTGCAGTGTATTTCTTCTTATTGATAATGAAGACAAGCTTTTTACCTTTAATGGCTTTCTTGTTGGTAGCCTTAAGGGTAGCGTACAAGTATTTGGTTTTCTTGCTTCTCTTGTATGTTTTCTTAGCTACAGTCAATTTGACCTTTTGTGGGTTGACTTTAACTTTAGCTACAACAAAGCTTCCGTTGTACTTTTCATCCCCAAGGAATGAAACTACAACTGGATAAGTTCCTTTCTTAGCAAGAGCAATCTTAATGGTTGCAACACCTTTAGCATTGGTGGTGCGTTTGTAGATCTTGCCGTTGAAGGAAATCAATACTTGTTTTCCAGCTAAGACATTTCCTTTACTGTCTTTTAAGGTAATTGAGTAGTTTTTGCCAGCTTTCTTACCGTTAATCTTGGTATTGACAGTAGTGGTTTTCATAGCTTTTGCTACAATGGTAGTAGCCACCTTAGGAGTTGTTCCTCCACTTGAGCCGTTGGTATTGATGTTTCCGCCTTGTGGAATGTTGATTCCATTTCCATCATCCAATCCTGCTATTTCAAAGTCAAATGCTTTTGCACCTTCTGGTAAATTATTGTCCTTGATGTTCATTGGGTTGGAAGGAGCAAGAACTGCTCTTTCGGATTCAAGTTCGAATAATGTAATTGAAGATGGGACAACATTTTCATTTGCAGGGCTTACAGTGTTGTTTGTAAGCTCAATAGCTGGGTTTACAATGGACAAGTCATCAGTTCCATTTGTAGCGGTAGCTTTTACAAGCACATCACCGTTGTTTGCAATGAATTCAACACCGCTGATGCTTACATTGCTTACATTGGATGCAATGTTGAATACAGGGTTTCCATCACCAGCAGTTGCAATTGATACATTGTCAGCAACAATAGCAATGTCTTTAGTGATGTTGATTCCTGAAATGTCTGCAAATTCCATATTGCTTAAGTTCAATACTCCGCCAGCAGGGGTTTCATCAATTAGTTTTTGAAGATCTTCAGCTGTTTTAGGAGCTTCCTTGACAGTGACTTTTGCAGCTGCGCTTGAAGGATTATAACTAATGTCTCCAGCAAAGCTGATTTCTGCATTATAGGTTCCTAAAGGAACAGAACTAAAGTCAATGCTTGCAATACCTGATTCGTCAGTGATTCCAGTTAAGCTGATTTCATCATTTACCTTTACAGTGATTGTTTTTCCTGCTACAGGAGCACCTTCACTGGTCAAGCTTACATTCAAGACACCTTCACCGAAGTAGACAGTGATTTCATCCTCAGCATTTAAAATGGTATCCTTAGGAGTTACAGCATTGAATTCAATGCCTACCATTGCATCAGAGGATTTTACGCTAATGCTGTTTTGGCCTTCTGCAGCAGTGTAAGTGGATTGAGCCACTAATCCAACGGTTTCTACTGCAGTCTTGTCTAAGCTGCCGGTTGCGGAAGCGAAGTCAACAGTTAATTCCTGTGCCAATTTGGTGTCAAGCTCTTTGATTTCGCTTGTAGTGCTGTCAAGATAGTGGTTGAAGTCTACAGCGATAGGAACTTGAGCTCCGGTTTGGACATTGGAAGTGTCTGCAACTACATTCATGATAATCCAATTGGACACATCCACTTCAGCGCAATCCACTTCATCATAGTAGTCGTCTTCGTAGGTGCCGGATCCAGTTAAGGATTTAGGATTGTCATTGGTACCCCACCAGTTGTATTGAGCATTTACAACATTGTCTTCACCATCGTTGAAGATGAGTTTGCCGGTAGTGTTGGTGAGCAAGATACAGTAGTTTACAGTTGCCTTGTTGCCGTTGTAGATTGCATCACCGTCATAGCCAGTTCCAGCGGAGTTGTTGATGAACTCAGATCTGGTGATGGTTGCATCTCCACGGAATCCTATGTAAATAGCTCCACCATCTCTGTATGCATTGTTGTTGATGAATACTGATTCGGTTACATCCAATTTGTTGGAAGCGCGAATAGCTCCACCGTAGGATACAGTGTTAGTGTTGTTGATGAATTCAGAGCCTTTTACAGTGATGTTAGCATCAGAACTGCCTATTACAATACCTTGTCTTGCCTTGTTGTTATGGAATTTGGAATTTTCTATAATTACATTAGATTTGCCGCTTGAGACATATACAATTCCATAATCGGAAGTGGATGCAGTAACTTCATTATCCTTGAATAGAGTGTTGTTTATGATAATGGTAGCGTCCCCGGAAGTTTGGATTACATCTCCACCGTTATGGCCGGAAACTTCACTGTCCTTAATTGTTAAGTTACCGTAGGTAGTGATTAGATCTCCAGCACCAGGGTTGTTGATTATTGTTACATTGTCCAATACGGTTTCTTTTGCAAAGGAGTATACAGCTGCGCCGTATCCATGGTTTGCACCAGTGAGAACCACATTGCTAAGTGAGAATTTAGCGACATCTGCACCGTAGTTCATGTAGAACAATCTTCCTTGGCCTTCCCCATCGATTACAACATTTCCTTCACCGACAATTTCTAAATCTTTGGTTATTAAGTAATTGGTTCCTTTGTAGGTTCCTTCCTTAATTACGATTTGGCCAGATCCGGTTTCAGCAGTTGCAATTGCAATAGCTTTTGCAAGGCTTGCTACAGGAGCTTCTGCAGAACCGTTGTTTCTGTCAGAACCATCAGGGGATACATAAACGATTCCAGTGTAAGGTTCAGGGATTTCTCCAACAAAGACAATGTCTTTAGTTGCTTGAGCGCATGTTGCAGTTACTTTTGCATTGTAATCGCTTGCAGTGAATACTGCATTTCCACTTTCACCATTATTGATTGTTATGGTTTCAGGGGTAACAGTACCATTTTCTGCAGCAAATGTTACAGTATATGCTTCTTTAGGAATTGCTCCACCAGTCAATTCTTCAATTGCACCAGCAGAGGTCATTACATGATTGAAGTCAACAGTCAATTTTACTTCATCACCAGGAATAACATCTGTAGCGTTTGCTTCCACATTCATTATTACCCATTTGTCAATGGTAATGTTGGTACCGTTTACTACAGTTGTTGGGTCATTGGTTCCAAACCAGTTGTTGTTTGCAACTACAACACCTTGGGAATATGTGCCTCCATAACCGGTTCCAGTACGGGTTTCAAACACATGCTCATTTGCAAGTGAAGAGTATGAAACCTCTACAGTAGCTATGTCAACATAAATGGCAGCAGCCTTTTCGGTTAATCCAACATTGTTTTCCACAATTGAGTTTGTAATGGTTACAGATGTTAATGGCTGATCTTTTACACCTTCAACTTTAATAGCTGCTGATTGTTTTGAAGCGTTGTTGTCTGTGAAAATACAGTTATCGACAGTACCTGTACAGTTATACAATTCTAATGCACCAGGATAGTATTTTGCACCGTTATGGGTGAAATTGCTGTTTTCAATGGTAATGGTATTTGCCATTAAGTATGCAGCACCACCATTGTTACCGAAGTTGTCGGCAAATGAAGTGTTGTTGATTACCAAATCAAGAGCACCTTCATAAGCTGAATAGGTAACAGCTAATGCTCCAGCCCAACTTGAAGCGTTGTTTTTGGTGAAAACAGAATTGTTGATTACTAACTTACCTGCAAGGTAAGTGGTGTAAATAGCTCCACCTTGGCTGGTTGCCTCTAATTTTTCGAATACACAATTGTCAATAGTTACATCAACAGGCAATAAAGCGCTACGTGAACCTTCAATATCAATAGCTGCACCGTATTTAGCTTTGTTGTTAGTGAATTTGATGTTTTCAATGACAATAGCCTGACTGGTTCTAATTATGAATATGCTGTTAGTTCCTAAGCCAGTGCCATCAATCACTACATTATTTTCACCTGTGATTGTTAATGGAATTTCACTATTGATTGTAATGTTGTTTTCGTTATAGCTTCCTTCCTTGATGATTACTTTTCCAGATCCTGCTTTTGCAAGTTCAACTGCTTTTGCAATGCTTGCTACAGGAGCATCTTCTGCACCATTATTGGAATCTGAACCGTCTTTGGATACATAGATAGGGCCAGTGTAAGGTTCAGCTACAATTACAGTTACAGGTACCTTATTGTTTGCATCAGTGTAGATGTTTACAATGTTTTCTCCACTGAATTCAGGTGTGAAGATGATTTTTCCAGCTAAATCAGTAGTGGTTATTGGGCTTTCGCCTATGGTACCGTTTGCTGATTCAGCGTAAACTGTTAACTCTTGCGGCAAGGTTCCTGATAAGTCACTTATGGTTCCTTCAGCGTTCTTAGTGTGCTTGAAGTCAACATTGAATTCAACTGCTTGTCCAATTGCACCTTCAGCGCTTGCAGGTTCAACATTCATGATAACCCAATTTTCTAAAGTGAATCCGCTTACTAAAGCGCTTGGGTCATTGCTTCCCCAGTAGTTGTTTTTAGCATCTACGGTTCCGCTTCCTGTTTTAACAAGGTATTTGTCATCACTTGATTTAAGAAGAATGTTGTTGTTTAAGGTCAAGTCGCCAGTTGCATAGATTTCTGCAGTGTCTCCATCTTGAGAGTCGCCGCCCATGAATACTGAATTGGTGATTGTTGCAGCCTTTGTTACATAGACAGCAGCACCGTCTCTGTAGGATTTGCTGTTCTTGAAAGTGGACTTGTCAATGGTGAGTGCAACTTGTGAGTGTACAGCTCCTCCATATCCGAAGTTGTTTCCATCTAACAATGCAGTACAATTTTCAAAGTTTGAACCGATAATGGTTAAGCTTCCAGTGTCGCTTGCACCAGAGTAAACTGCTCCTCTAACAGCTCCAATATTGGTGAAGTTAGAGTTTTCAATTACTACAACAGTGTTTCCAGTGCTTTCGATTGCACCATTACAGGAAGTACTGGTATTTGCTGCAATGTTTTCAAATGCTGTGTTGTTGATGATTAAAGTTCCGCCATTGTTGTAGATTACAGAGCTTATAGGACCATTGTTGGAAATCTTGGAATCCTTGATGGTCAATTTTCCTTTGCTTACAATAAGAGCAGATCCACTCCATCCGTTTGCATAGGATTCAGTAATGTTTACGTTGTTCAATACAACATCAGCAGTGTAGTAGTTGTACAATACAGCACCATAGTTATGGTTTGCTTTTGTGATTGCAACATTGTTGAGTGCAAAGCTAGCTACACCTTCAGAAATGGTGAACATCTTTGCGGTTTCATTATTTGCATCGATGATTACATCGCCGACACCTGTAATGACCATATCTTTAGTGATTGTGAATCCTGTTTCAGTGTAGGTTCCAGCATTTATGAATATATTGCCGGTTCCAGCATCACTTGAAGCTATTTCAATAGCTTTTGCAATAGTTGCTACAGGAGTATCTTCACTACCATCATTTTCATCATTTCCGTCTTTGGATACGTAAACGTCATGAGGAGGTATAGGCATGTTCACTACAATAGCTATAGGTACAGTTGCTGCACCAGATGCAATGTTTACAGTGTCTTCGCCACCAGCTGCAGCAGTGTATGTAAAGCTTGCTTGGTTGTTTTCAGTGATTGCTTCAGCCTTATCTAAAGTTCCACTGGTTGCAGCAGCAGTTACTTTAAGTTCAGGAATGCTGTTTTCAAGTTCGCTGACTGTAGTGCCGTCAGTGTAATGCTTGAAGTCTACAGTTATTGTTACTGTATCTCCAATTTCAATTCCTTCTTTGCTGGTAGGGTCTACATTCATGATAACCCAATTGTTTACATATGAAGATGGGTTGTCATTAGTTCCCCACCAGTCATAATTAGCAGTGATTAAAGATCCGCTAATTGGAGCAGCAGCACTGCCATCAGCATTGAAATTATCATAAATAGCTGAATATTCTACATTGGTAGTTCCTTTTTGAGCATAGAATACTCCTCTGGTAGATTTGCCAAGAGTATTGTTTGCAATGATGGAATTACTTATATTGATTGCAGAATTATCATTGGATGCCCAAATTAAATATTCCCCACCATTATTACCATTAGTAGAAGTATTAATATAGTTATTTGCAATAGTGGTGTTGACTATATTAAAATTAGCTCTGGATTCTATAATAGATCCAATAGGTCCAATGTTATCAGTTATTCTGGAATTGAATAAATTGATTCTTGCATAGTAATCATTTACATAGAAAATAGCTCTAAGGTAATAAGCTGTGCTTGTACCTGCGACGGTTCCATCCAAAGTACAACCAGACACTTCAATATTATCAAAGTTAAAAGTACCGGAATCATAAACATAAATGGAAGATGCACTGCTTGATGTAGCTCCGTAAATATTTTCAATTATTGTATTTGAAATGTTTACAGTACCTTTTGTATTAAGGTATAAAGCACCGTTTTTCGCTGTAATGTTTTTAATTACACAATCATTTATGGAACTTGTACCGTTTCCTAAGAATCTAACAGCAGCGGAAGTACCTGCAGTATTGTTTAAATCACAGATAGTGACTTTTTCAATATTCCAGCTAATGTCGTCTTCGTAAACATTTATACCATATGTCCCTGAAGCATGAAGGATTACACCATCTCTGCTTTCACCGATAAGGTTTACATTTTTAGCGGCAGGACTTTCAATTTTAGATATATCATATTCGCCATTTGAGACTAAAATAGTGAAATCAGTGCCTTCAGATGCATTTACGATAGCCACTGCTTTTGCAATGGTTTTGACTGCAGTGGATTCGCTTAATCCATCGTTTTCATCATTTCCGTCCGGTTTTACATAAATGACACTTCCACTAGGAGCAGATCCGCCAATTACAGTGATTGGAATGGTAGTTGATACGCTTGCTGCTGTGACAGTGATAGTGTCAGCACCTTCTGCAATACCAGTGTAGGTAACTATAGCCTTGTTGTCTTGGTATAGAATTTCATTTGCTAAACTACCTTTGGTATCATCTGCATTAGTGAATTTTACTGGAACTTCTGCCATTGTGCCTGTTACGTCACCGGTAGTGGTTCCGTCAGTGTATTTGCTGAAGTCTGCAGTTATTGTGATTGAATCATCAGTAGCTACAGTATCTGCACTTGCACTAGCAGACATGATTACCCAATTTGATGCAGTTACATTATCGAGCAATGCACTTGGATTGTCATTGGTACCGTAGAAGTTGTAGTTTGCATTTACTTCTGCTTGTTTATTGTTTCCGATAGCATATTGGCCTTCAGCTAAGTCAAATGCACAGTTTTCTACAGTGGTAGGAGCTGCTGAAATCCAAATGTCATAGGCAGCTTTGTTATTGTAGAATGAACAGGATTTTACAGTAGTTGAACCTGTTGCAGAGGTAGTGGATCCATAAATGATACCTTTACAGTTTGAATACATTAAATCCATATTGGTAAATGTACATCCAGTGATGGTCATTGTTCCTCTATTTTCAACGACACCATTTGTGTTTCCATCAAATCCATCGAAAATACAATCTGTTACATATCCTGTAGCAGGAGCTGAATTCAAGTATATGATAGCTCTTAAGTTAGTGCCTGAACCGATATTGGTAAAATTAGAGTTTTTGACAGTTACAACTGAATTTCCTAAAATACTGATATAGTTATTGTTAGCACTGGTAGTTCCATTCAAGTCCTTGAATACACAGTTATCCACTGTTCCTATGGAATCTGATTGGAATCTTACAAGACCATATTTTCCACCGGAACAGTCCCTAAAGGTACAGTCAGAAACTCTTACATCAGCAGGACCTAAAACAGTTATCATAGGGTTGCTTGATGCAACATCGGAAGATGTGAATGTCAATCCCTTAATGCTTATAACTGCTGTACTTGGTGTATCATAGGAAACTGAAAAGGTAGATGCGGTTTGCTTATTGATTATAGCACCTTCAGCACCATTGAATGTTACTGATTTATCTATAGTAATGGAACTGCTTTGATCATATGTACCAGCACCAATATTTATTGTAGAACCATCACCAGCAAGTTCATATC
>NZ_CALDKF010000069.1 GCF_937898925.1 uncultured Methanobrevibacter sp. | reverse complement strand
CTCCACCAACAACATTCCATCCTAAATTGACCCTATTTCCAGTTAATAATTCAAGAGAATCCATTGCATGTTCCCTTAAAGCCAAAACATGCATGAACAATGTCTCATGGTCAAGAGTCTTGAAGAATGTTGAATTTGCAAGCAAGTGGGATTGGATCCTGTCCAATTCATTAGTAATGACCCTTAAGTATTGAGCTCTTAAAGGCGCTTGAACTCCAGAAATTGATTCTAAAGTTTCTGCAAAGGTTTGTGTATGCTCATATGAACAGATACCACAGATTCTTTCAGATAAGTAAATGCACTTTTGCCAGGTCTTTCCTTCCATAATCTTTTCAATACCTCTATGAACATAACCATAATCAATCTCAGCTTTAATAACCTTTTCGCCTTCAGTCTTAAGCTTAAGTCTTAAAGGTTCCTTTAAACCTGGATGAATTGGTCCAATTGGTAATATCATAATATCTGACTCCTTTACTTATCTAAATCTAAATTCTAAATACTAATAAACATTAATCTTCCCTAGCATCTTGAGCTCTTCCCTTAGCTGCAAGAGCACCAGGAGCAACAGTTAAAACTGCCTCTAATATTTCACTTGGCCTTGGAGGACAACCTGGAATAGCTGCATCCACTGGAATGAAGTCTGAAACAGGAGCAAGAACTCTTCCTCCCTCTTGAGCAAAGACATCTCCAGACTGTGGACAGTTTCCAACAGCCACTACAATCTTAGGTTCTGGAGTTTTTGCATAAATCCTTCTTAAATTGTCTCTCCATTGTTCTGTAACTGCACCAGTCACTAAAAGAACATCAGCTTCACGAGGATTATTGTGAACATAAATTCCATACTGTTCAAGATCGTATCTTGGGGAAAGAAGTGCAACTAGCTCTACATCACAGCCATTACATCCTCCACAGTTTACAATACAAACGTGAATTGAACTTTTTCTCACAATATCTTTAAGTTTTTTAAGCATTTCAATTACCTTAAATCTCGTTCTTTATAATAATTTTATAAACATCATTCTTTTGATAATAATTCTTTCGATAATAATTCAATCGACAATTATTCTCGCAATAATTCAACTATTTGAGCCCTACCTTCTTCTATGGCATCTTCATACTTTTTGCCATGCTTTACTACATCCTTGGTTAATTGATGGCAGATTCTATCCGCATCTTCCTCAGATATTAGTTTAGCAACATCACTTAACCAATAAAGTCTCAAATCAAGATGCATTTGCCTTTTTATCTTTTCTCTATTTGCTATCTCAAAGGTAGCATGCATATTTTCCAAATCACTCATATCAAAGCGATTCATAAGAATATCTTCAAATTCATCTTTAGAAATTCCAAATTCTTCAGATAATGGAATAGTAATGTCCTTTTCCCATTTAAAACTATGAAGAACTCTTAATTTCATCATTTCATACTTTTCCGCACTATTCATATAAATCACCAATAAATGATTTGATTTTAAATTTAACTACTTAATTTTAATATTTCTAATTAAAATAATACTCCGGATGTTGAAATCCAGACAACTGCTGCAATAAGGATACCTATTGCAGTTTCCTTACGACCATAACCTGGCCTTCTTCCTAATGCAAGCCCTATGAAGAAGAATGCAATAGTAAGCAATATTTCAGGACTAATATTTGGATTTAATCCATGGTTAAATAATAAAAACCATCCAATAATAGATAAAACCAAGGTTAAAACATCTATTTCAGATATTATATAAGGTTCCATATGCTTTTTATAGCTTAATAAAAGACCAGCGATGGATCCTATAATGAAAACCAAAATATAAATCATAATATATAATTCTTCCATAATCTCACCCAGTTTACCTAAATTGGCTTATATAAACAAATAAATGTGATACAAATAATCAAAAATGTAATGATGAAAGCAATTTTCTCTAAGTTTTCAGCTAAATGAGCATATTTTTCCTTATTTTGCACCAATATGAATGGGACAAAAATAAGTCCAATTATAGCTAAAGGAAGCGCTAAAACACTTTGATAGAAAGCAGCAAGCCCTGCCACTACAAAAATGCCTAAAGCTACCAATGAAGTTAATACTCTCATTCCTTTTTCATCATTCATTTTTAAGCCTTCTTTATTAG
>NZ_CALDKF010000068.1 GCF_937898925.1 uncultured Methanobrevibacter sp. | reverse complement strand
CCTGAACCTTTTCAATCAAATCCATAGTATCAACAATAATCTTAATTAGAAAAAACGAATAAAAACAATTATTTTTATTTATTCTTATTTATTTTCATTTATTTTCATTATAATTTACTCATTATAGCATCAGGATAATGTCTTTCAATCAAATCCCTAATTAAAGCAACTTGTTTTGCTCTTTGGCGAGCTTCCTTTTCAGTTGTATCCCAACTATGATGCTTTGCAACGGATCCTCCTGTCTTCAAATAGACTGGACTTGCCACCTTAATCATTTCAGGAACTTCATAATGGCGTATGAATCCTCCTGTTGACTTTGGATTTTCAGTATGGATGTCAATTGGAATATCTATTGCATCACGCAATGATGCCAACATTGGAATCTGAAGGTCTCTTACAGGATTAAGTGAGTTCAATCCAATTGATTCAAATAGCTTTGCTGAAGCAGGATTGGAACAGCCTGCATGAGCAGACAACTTAAACAGTAAGTCTTTAGGAAGTTCTCCTGCATCTCTCATTTTAGAAAGAGCATAAAGCAAACCCTCATCATATAATAAGATGCCTCTAACTCCCAAATCAACTGCTCTTTTAACATCTTCAATAGCATAAACAAGATTATTGTAACCTCTTAACCTGTACCCTATACGTTTTCCCTCTTCAGTTTGGACAGTAGCGCTTGTATCATAAGGAGCCCTTGGACCAACAGCTAAAAACAATTGCATATTTGCATCTTGAGCCAAATCAACCATTTTGCTTATTTCATCATCCAATAAAAACATGATTCCTTTGGTTTGAGTGGCCCTATGAATTGTTAAGTCATAATCATTGGAAGCCTCTAAAAGAGATTCAAGTGCAGAAGGACCTTGTATTCCTGGAACTTCAAATCTATATTGTCCCCCATCTTCAAATCTCTTTTTAGATACATAATCATCATGTAATTCATTAATTCCTAACTTCTCCAATGATTTTTTAGTTTCATCCATCATAAAAATCACTTTTTATAATTAATTATTTGATAATATTTAATTAATATCATTTTTAAATCAAAGAATTTTAATCTAATAAATCCAATTCTTCAAAAACTTCGTGAATTGAATAATCTTCCATCTGTTTAATTATTTGTAACTTATTCATATTAAACTTAGGATTTAAAAGTTTGAATTTATCTAAAATATCCTCTTCTTTTAAAGGATTTTCCACTTCTCCCAATGGATAATAAGTGGTTTCCTCCAAGATTTCATATGAATCATCCCTGAACTTTATTGTTACTTTAGATGGTCTTTTTTCTGGAGTCATTTGATTCAATTTTTCATTGTTATCAATATTGATCTTGCTTACAATTTCTTTTATCTTCAAAATGTCCTTATCAGCTGATTTTTCATCAAAAAGGCCATTGTCAATCAATTCATCTATTGAATCCAAGCTCAAATCATCTAAAACCAATGCAATAGCTACTGCATAAGGCAATGATTGCTTTAAGTCCTGTTCATTTTTAGGATTATAATTATCATGCTCACTTGCAATCTTATATGTTTCTATATCAATTGAAGAGATGTCTGAACAGTCAATTTTCAAATTATTTGAATCTTTCAAATCTTTCAAATCATTCTTTAAAGCTAAAGTTGAATCAATTGCCGAATGAATATGTCTGCAGAATGGATATTTCTTTAAATAGACATTGTTTATATGGAATTTGTTTAAATTCATATCAATGAACTGGGATAATTTTGAATCATCTAAATTGCCATTATCATCACATTGCCTATCAAATAAATCTGAAGCCATGGCTTTTATGAATCCCTCTTTTCCATCAATTAATGATTCAGCGCCTGTAAATCCATTTTTAGCAAGATATGCTGACAGTATTCCATTGTAAACTGCATTTCCAACATGCAATGATTTTCCCATAGTTCCTGCATGATCTGCTTCAAGAAGTCCTGATGACTGGGTTGCACATAAGCCAAAACAGTGTTCTGTTTTCTCCTTATTCAATCTTAAAAGCTTTGATGCAACTGCTCCAGCAGCAAATGCACCTATTGTTCCAGTACTATGGAATCCTTGATTTCTATGGTCTGGATTGACGAGCATTCCAAGAGCAATAGCTATTTCATATCCTCCAATGACCGCTTCAAGAAACTCTTCAGATGTGATATCCAATTCCAAACCACTATCTGATATCATTGCCAGAACTGTTGAGAATACAACTGAACCAGGATGCAATTGTGCCCACCTATGGCCATCATCCAAATCCAAGCTATGTGAAGCAATTCCATTTATGAATCCTTTATTTAAGGAATTAAAATCATTGCCATATAATTCATAAATGGTTTTAATGGCTATTTGAGCATTATCACTCTCTAAACCTCTTAGATAAACTGCCAAATAGTCAATGAAACATGATTTAGCCTTTTCAATAGCTTCCTTAGGAATATCATCATATCTTAAATGAATCAAATATTCAGACAATTGATTAATAATCATAATCTTATTTTTATAATTACTATATAATAAATTGATACAATTTAAAAAAAAAGAATTAAGTAAATGAATATGATTGAAAAATTTAAAAAAAGTGAAAGATTGAAGATTAAAAAATATTAAAAAAAGAATTTAATTATACCATTCCGGTAGCAACTAAAGTTATATGAGCAATAGCTGCAGAACAAAGGTAAGTTCCTGAAATAACGATTAATGTAATGACGATTCCTTTCCAACCAATCTTCTTGAACTCTTCCCAATCGTTACCGATTGCAATACCTACATAAGCCAAGAATGCAGTACAGATTGTAGTCAATTCGATTTGGGAAACATAACTAACTATAAAGTCAGCAGTTGGAACACCAGGAATAGCTACTATAATACCTATTAAGCTTATATAAATGATTGCTTGAATATTCCATGGAATAATCCTTTCAAGAGCCATACCTACAATTGTAATGAGTGAAATCAAGAGCATTCCAATGAACACATCGCTTATTGGGGTTTTATAACCTACAAAATTTCCAATAGCCACAATAAATGAAAATATAACAAGGAATGTAGCCCATCTTTTAAGCTTACCTGAACTTAAATCCTCTGAAGCAGCATACTTATCATCCTTTACCCCTTCAATGGCATATTCATCATCAATAGTAATCTCATCGTCTTTACCTATAATTGGAGAAAGCCATTTATACAATCTTTCTGCAATAGGCAATGAAATGAAAATACACATGTAAATTCCTAAACAGAATGAAAGAATATTACTGCATCCTGCAAAAGCTTCCAATTGAGTAGCCATAGCTGGATAAGTATGCACTAATGGAACCAATGCTGCAGCATTCATACTTGCACTACCTATACCTGATGCCATTGCAAATGCATATGGATGGAATGGTATGAGGGAAACACATATGCTTGAGAGGAAACTGATATAAGGAGTACCAATAATTGATCCTATAACAAAAATTGCTAAAACTCCACGTGTCTCTGGGGATTTGAAACCGTATTTGTCAATGATAACTCCTAAGTTAGGTTCACGACAAATGGAACTTGCCATACCTATAACTTCTCTTCTAAATCCTAAAAGCAAAGCAACAGGCAATGCAATAAGGGTACCTAAATCACCTAAAAGCTGTAAAATCAATGCAGGACCTACCTGAAAAATAATATTAATGGATTGTCCACTTGAAATAGCTAATTTAGCAATTAGAACACCAATGAATAAAACCATAGCCCCTTCAGCAACCTTAGATTGCTTACTGCCTACAAACTTAATAGGTTTTGCCAAATAAAGACCTAATCCCATAACTAATGCATAGATCAATGGCAATAGTAAAACACTGATAGTATCTGTTATCTTAATCTCTTTTACTCCAATGAACATTGAAATAATAACTAAAATAAACACGACAATATGTAAATTATACTCCTTCCATGGAGGTCTCTTCTTTATCGCCCTATCAGTTTTTTCCCTAAATGGATGTGAAGATTGATCAGTAATAAAATCACTCCCAATTATATTAATAATATTTTCTTAATTAAAAAAAAGTCTTTTAATTTTAATTTTTAGTTTATTACTTATAAACTAATCTATTTATTCCTCAAAAATGATAAATAATGACTAATAGTGATGAATAATGACAAATAGAACATAACTAGGTTAAATAAGGGCAATGATATGTGAATAGTAATTAAGAAAAATAAAAAAAATTTAAAAAAAAGCAAAATTATTCCAAATTCATACGAATCAAAGGTTTGGACAAATGACGTCTTGCTGAAACTGGAGTTTCATAAAATTTGCCATTGATTAAAGTTCTTTCTATCTTTTCAGGAACCTTTTCATCTGACTCAATCTTATTACCACAGCTTTTGCACTTGAATCCTTTTCCTTTTCCAGCGGATGTCATCCTCTTGCCACATTCACAAATAGGATTTCTATAAATGAATTCATTTAGCTTTATGACTTGGAACTTTTCAATGTTGAAAGTGTTCTGTTCACCTATTCCTCCATAAAGCTCAATCTCATCTCCTGCTCTCAATTTGGCTACAACTTTTCTAAAGTTCTTGGTTGGTTCATATGCTCCGCACTCAATTTCACCGCTTTCATCATAGAGTGTGAAAAACATGTGCCCCCCTTCAATTATGTGAGGCTTTTCCTTGACAAATCCTTTTATCCTATAGCAGGAATACTGTTTAAGCTCAGCAATTGAATTTGCGTTTTGAATGTGCATGTCAGTGTGCTGGTTTGTCTTGAATATGCATGAATCGACAATTTCCTCATTTGGAATGACAATATCCCTTGCAGTCTCCAGAACTTCTGGGCTGTTGGATCTGATACCATACAGAACAGGACATGGAGTTTTAGGTTCAATAGCCAAATACTTGCCATCAATGTTTTCAAATGTTTCAGGATAAGTTTCCTTGTCCATTTTAACAACAGAATCATAATCAATATTCCTTTTTGTTCCATATCTTGACGGATGTCTATATGCCAATAGCTCATAGGTATAGTCTTCAAGAGGGCATGAAATAGCTGCGATAGAACCGATTATCCCTCTTCCTTTCTTGAACTTATGGATTCGAGCACCAATATGATTTGCAAACTCTTCCGCTTCTTCAATAGTGATTATTGAGTAAATGGCTTTAAATGCATAATCAACCATCTCTTCAGTGATTTCTCCTTGATAGAATACAACTCCAGGATTGGTATTGTCACAATCAAACATTGAAAGCTCTGAAACATATTTGAGGACAATTTCCTTTGCCAAATCAATGTTTTGATCTAGACTCAATTTAAAGGATACTCCCCCATTTCCTCTTGTCTTGAATCTTGCAAAAGGGTTTAGACGAATCAATCTTGGATGGCCAATAATCTCTATGCCATTGTCCCTGAATTCGTTTAGGATAGTTGATGCAAGAAATGTTGTGCACATCCCATCTGGAGAGTCTGTATCATCAATTCCAATATAAAAATAATTCATATAAATCACTGAATTTCCACTATGATTAATTAAAAAATTTAGTTAAGCGATTAAAGATTAACTATTAATAATCAAAAATCTAAAAAATTAAATAGTCAATTTTATATTAATCTTAAAAGATAAATAATATTATTAAAATTTATCGAAACTAATTAATAAATTCTATCTAAAAATACTATCAAAAAATTATCAAAAATCAAACTGAATTTATACGAGGCAATCCTATGGCAATAACAAATAGGAATCAATTAATACGAGAAGTTTATCAACTGCTAAACAAAGAGGGGTTTGAAACATCAAACATTTATGAACAAAGCTGCTTTGATATAGTGGCTCGTAAGAAATTGCTAATTCTACTTTTAAAAGTCCTCGTGAATATCGATAGTATAAATGAATCTCATGTAGAGGAGATTAGGCAAATCTCCAACGTTTTCTTAGCTAGTCCAATCATTGTAGGAGTGAAATCCAAAAACCATATTTTGGAAGAGGATGTTGTCTATGAAAGACATGGGCTTCCTGCAATTGGCCTTGAAACCTTAAAGAACATGATTGTCTATGACGAATATCCTGAAATTCTTGCAGACCGTGGCGGATATTATGTTCAAATCAATGGGAATGTTCTAAAGGAATACAGAGAAGAATACAACTTATCTTTGAAGGATTTGGCTGATTTGGCACATGTTTCAAGAGCTACAATGTACAAGTATGAAAATGGAATGGTAAGAGCAAACACTGAAACTGCAATGCTTCTTGAAGAGATATTGAACACTAAGATCACTCTTGACATCGACCTTTTTGAACCGTATCAGGAAGACATTAAGCTAAAGGCAGATACAAGCAGTCTGAATCAAACTCAAGGAACAAATGCTCAAAACTTGGCAAAATTAGGTTTTGGTGTGGTTTCAACCAATAAGAGTCCATTTGATGCACTTGCTAAAGCTGAAATAGCTACCAGAAAGAAAGAGCAAACTCCACTTATAGCTAACTTGAATGTTCAGGATGAGCAGAATACAAAAACATTGAAGAAAATGGCAATCAGCTTAAAGGACCTTTCTCTTGTAACCTCTTCAGACCCATTCTTTGTGCTTAAGGATGATAGAATCAAGGATTCCATTGATGGAATTCCAGTTATAAAATCATGGGAAATGAAAGAGGTTGAGAATTCCAAGGAGTTCTTAAGGTTGATTAGAGAAAGAAGAAACAATTAATTAATTTTTAATTTACTCAATTAAATTATTAAAATATTAAATTATTAGGTGAAAATATGGATTTTCAAAAAAATAGAGGATTGATCATTCTTATTGTTGCATTGATATTAGCAGGTATTTTAACTTTTTATGTTGGAGTAAAGAATCCAATTATTTTAGGATTAGGCATTCTTGCAATAATTGTAATCGCAATTAACATTTATCTTGAAAAGATTAGAAAATAAATATTTTAAAAAAAGAAGAAAAAATTGAGGAATTAAGATTCCTCTTCAATGTCACATGGCTTGATCCACTCTTCTTCACCATTTACCAAGGTTTGAATTGCATCTATAATGCAATGTGGATTCCAGCCAACAACTGCATCTGCTTTTTCCACTATCTCTTCAACAACATATTCCACACCAAAGGAACGAACAAAAAGCAATGGAATATCATATTCTTGTGATTTGTCAATCAGTTCATCACAAATTTCCTTGTTTTGATGATAAAGACCATACAACAATACAATCACATCTATTTTTTCAAACAACTCATCATTCAACTCATTGTCCTGAGTATTGTATTCATTCCATTTGAACTCTTTTTGACTGTTTATCCTTTCCTTATAAAATTCATATTCATTATAGGAATCAATTCCCTTACTTATAAGAAGATTATAAACCTTATTTTGATTTTCACTTGACATAAAATCACTTTTGAATTAATGTAAAATTATAACAATAGTTATATAATATGTTAAAAAAATAAAAAGAATCATTTATCCAAATTGATTCTTTCTGTTGCAGTGTAAAGGTTAAATCTGTCACCACGTACAAAACCAACCATAGTGATGTTTCCCTTTTCTGCAATGTCATAACCGGATCCTGCAGGAGCTGCATTTGAAACCAATATAGGAATACCTACCCTAACCACTTTTATAAGCATGTCTGCAGGCATTCTTCCACTATAGCATACATAGCATTGGGATAAGTCAAATCCAGCCTTAGCTGCTGCACCGATTACCTTATCAACTGCCACATGACGACTTACATCTTCACGGGTAATGAACTGGTCCCCATAAACCAATTGTGCAACATGAACACTACCAGTCTCTTGCCATATTTCCGCCTTAGCTGTGAGCCTTTTCATGTTTTCAATAATTTCAGTTGCATTTACTACCAAGTCAGATTCTATCGGTTCAATTGATTTTAGTTCAGTTCTCCATCCTCCCGCACTATCTGACATTACCCCCTGATATTCCAAGAGCCTGCAAGCACAGGCATGTTTAGCTCCACCTTCCTTTTCCTGAACCAAATCATCGCTTTCAAGGTCAATTTCTGGAGTATGCATATTGACAGTTTTGATGATGACCTTCTTGTCATCGATTTCAATGCTTACAATCTCATCAACAGATTTGATCAATCCATCACCTAAACAGTATCCAATGGCAAAATCATCCAAATCTGCAGGATATGTGGAAAATTTACGTGGCTGGAGGAAGTCTATATAGAAATATATGTTTTCATCCTCAACAGTTTCTTCCTCAACATGCTCATACTTTCCATTTTCCCATCTGATTGCAGGGATTTTCTTAATGAACTCCATATTCCTCACCTTAAACAAATAAAATATAAATAATTATCTTAATTTCAATATTATTTTTTATTCTCAATATAATTTATAACAATAGTTATATTTATAAATTTATATTAAATCTTATTTAAAATGTCGAATGTTTCCTCTGCCTCTCTTTCACTTGCAATTCCAACAGATACCATATCAGCAAAATCCAATGTATTTAGGAAATTGAAAGCTTCCTCTGGTCTTTGAATTCCGACAGCAAGAATCTTATTGATGATAATATTCTTATCAATTTTATCAAGCATTCCTTTCAATTCATCCTGCTTATCAGACCTGAAATCTGGAATGTCCATCATGTATCCAAGCTTGTTTACTGGAATCATGTAAAAGTCAAACAAGCTTTTATCTTCAAGAATAGGTGAATCGATTAGTTCTTCACTTGTTTTGAATGGGAAAGAAGTGATTATTCCAGAGGGAATTCCAGTGTCATTGATTGCATCCAATATCTCAGTTATGAAATCCCAGTCGTATGTGTCTATAAGGAACTCATCAACAAGCATCACAGAGTTGTCGAATTGTGCAAGGTTTTCAATGTCTTCCTTCCAAGTTGCTTCCATCTTTGCCTGTTCATAATTTGGGAAAACATAATCCATCTCTGTCTTTCCGATTGTGGAAACAGATTGCATTTCAACTCCATTGTCACAAGCCATTTTGAATGCCTTAAGAAGACTCTCATTGTTTGCCAAATTAATAGACCTTACACCACATTCATATGACTTTTCAATTATCTTGCTAACATTGTTTGGGTTTCTAAGCAAGTCCAAGTTGTATAAACGAGTCCTATGTCCAAAATAGGCATCGGCTAAAAATGGAGCATTTCCCAAAACTACACGAGGGATTGATTTTCCTTTAAATTCTAAATCTTCATTAAAAATAATAAACACGACCTAAATTGAAATTGATGATAAATTTATAACTTAAAATAATTTAAATCTAAATAAAATTTTAATTGAAATAATTATTATATTTATCGAAAAATAGCTAAAAATAGATAGATTAAAAAAATTAAAAAAAGAAAAGATATTAAAAATTTAAAAGATCATTCATTTAATATTCTTTCCACTTCGTCCTTGTGTTCGAACAAGACACATCCCCCTTCATGGTCATCTAAAAGGATGCCTCCATCACGAAGTGAGCGGAATAACTTTGAATCCAATGCTTCAAGAAGTGAACTGTCTCTAACATTAATATCGGAATAAGGTGAAGCAGGACAAGGTTCAGCACCACCATGGGAATTGATATGGAAAAATCCTCTTCCTGCTGCTAAACAGCCTCCAGAGGTCTTTTCATCTCCAGGGAATGATAAGAACAGCATGTCATCATACTCTTTTCTGAGAAGCTCAAGCTCATCTAAAAGCAAATCCCTTTCATCATCACCAGGAGCCAAATCTACAGTATCCTCATTTACAGGAACATATTCAATGAAAAATATCACTTTGCATCCAAAATCCCTTAATTGATTGATATATTCCCTTGAAAGCAGATTGGATAAGTTTCCTTTTGTAAATGTAAGTGAAGCTCCGAAAATTATGTTGTTCTTTTTCATCTGTTCCATTGAATTCAATAGCTGATTATAAACACCTTCTCCTCTTCTAAGGTCAGTTACCTCTTCATCTCCTTCAATTGAAAAGATAGGAACGAGGTTTCTGTTTTCATCAAACAACTTTAAGTAATCATTATTCAATAGGGTTCCATTTGTAAAGATTGGGAATAGGATCTCTGGAAAATTACTTGCTTTTATGATAACGTCTTCCCTTATCATTGGCTCTCCACCAGCAAGTACGATAAAGCTTATTCCAAGGTCTTTTGCTTGAGTAAAGATATCTTCCCATTCCTCTCCACTTAATTGATCGAAAGGTTCATTGTCATGGCATGCATCATTTGCCCTTGAATAGCATCCTGTGCAATGCAAATTGCAGCTGCTTGTAATGCTTGCAATTAGGAAAATAGGAATATGCTTACCTTCCTTGCTATAGCTCTCTCTAATTGCAGTAGCCTTTCTTGTATGCTTTGCAAACTTAGCAAGAAACAAGCTTTCCTTAGGATTCTTGAAAGTAGCTTTGATTGCATCTTTTACAATAATCTCTGCTCCTTCAGCAAGATATTCCTCTAAATTAAAATTATCCTCACCCATCATTTCACCTTCACACAATCCAATAGGAAGTTTGCATGCTCTTCCGCTTCCTCAAAGAAATTTTCTAATGTACTTTCTGGAATGTCATCATATTTTGCACATATTTCAAGAAGCAAATAAATTGGAAAACTATAATATTCCTTAGCCAAAAGTTCAGGATTGCAATCTTCTCTAATGATTCCATTTTCCTTTAAAATACTGAAGAATCTTTTCCAAAATATCAATGGCTTGACAAGAATCTCATTCTGGAAAAAGAGTCTTATTTTCTCATTATGATTCATCTGTATAAAGATCAACTTCCAAATCTTTAGATTTCTCTCCTCACTGAACATTATCTTGATGGCTTCAGAACCCATATGATAGAACAGTTCCGGGTTTTCCATTAAAATTTCATTGTCTGCAGTCAAGTCCAAGTCTCCATTATTCAGCAATTCATCATATTCAAAAAGATTTCTCAAGTAGTCAAATATATCCATCAATATTGCTTCCTTAGATGAATAGTGACTGTATATTGAACTCTTTTTAATCCCAACTTCTTCTGCAATCTCCCTCAGTGAAACAGAATCATATCCTTTCTTTGAAAATAAATCTAAAGACACATCAAAAATCTTTTCTTTAGTGTTCATCATTACCTACCTACCGTTCGGTAGTTATATATTTTGAAGTGATTGCATATAAAGTTAATGATTTGAAAAAAGCTTTAAGAAAAGATGAAAAAAGTTAAAGAATTATAAAAAATAGTTAAATAATTATAGAAAATAGTTAAAGAATTATAAAAAATAAAAAAGATAAAAAGAGAATTAATCCTCTTTTTCAATTACAACAGCAGTACCGTATGCTAAAACTTCTTGCATGTTTTGGGAAATGCTGTCTGAATCCATTCTCATGGTAATGATTGCATTTGCACCTAATTCCTTAGCGTGTTGAATGCAACGATTAATTGATTCATCTCTGGACTCTTCCATCATTGAAACGTATTGCTTGATTTCTCCACCGAGCAATCCTTTTAATCCTGCACCGATATCTCCACCAATACCACGTGCACGTACGGTCAAACCGTATACGAATCCTTTTTCTTCTACAATCTTGTATCCTGGAATATGATCTGAACTTGCAATTGGAAATTCTTCTACACTTACCATTTTTATACCTCACATTGTTTTTCTAGTGAATTTTAAATTAACATAAGTTAATTAGTTTAATATAGGGCTATAAAATATATAAAGTTTATTTTAAAAAATATTCATTATTTAACAAATATTTTAAATATTATGTAAACAATACATAATATATTATAAGGTACTTCGTATGAATTCCTATAAAATAAATTATCCAAAAACTAGATTTACTATATATACGAAGTACCTTTATAATTATCATTAATTTTAATCTCAATCAATATATTAAAATTACATAATTTATTTCAAATAAAAAACGGTGAAATAATGAAGGCATTAGTCGCAGATGCAATAAATGAAAAAGGTATTGAAAACTTAAAAGAAGTTTGTGAAGTTGTAGTGGATACAAGCATTACCCCTGAAGAGTTACTTGAAACCATTGGTGAATATGATGCAATTCTCATAAGAAGCAGAACCAAATTGCCTGCTGAAGTCATTGAAAAGGCAGACAATCTTAAGATCATTGCAAGAGCAGGTGTAGGTGTAGACAACGTTGACGTAAATGCAGCTACCCAAAAAGGTATTATGGTAGTTAACGCACCTGAATCTACTTCAATCACTGTAGCAGAACACACAATGGGACTCATCTTAAGCACTATCCGTAAAATAGCTGTTGCTGACAAGTCAACCAAAGCAGGAAAATGGGAGAAAAAGGCATTTATGGGTATGGAACTTAGAAACAAGACCCTTGGTGTTATCGGTATGGGAAGAATCGGATCCCAAGTTGTAAACAGATGTAAGGCATTTGAAATGGATGCAATTGCATACGACCCATATTTACCTCCTGAAGTTGCTAAAAACATGGGCGTGGAATTATATGAAGACATTGAAGACGTATTGACCAGAGCAGATGTAATTACCATTCACGTTCCACTCACCCCTGAAACTGAACACTTAATCTCAACAGAACAATTCAAGATGATGAAAGACACTGCACTTATCTTCAACTGTGCACGTGGAGGAATCATTGACGAAGATGCATTATACGATGCTTTGAAAAATGGAGAAATCTTAGGAGCAGGGCTTGATGTATACGAAGAGGAACCTGCAAAAGAAAACAAATTGTTCGAATTAGACAATATCGTATGTACTCCTCACATTGCAGCATCCACCAAAGAGGCTCAAAGGGATGCAGCTATCATTGTAGCAAATGAAGTAATTACCTTATTCAAAGGAGACATGCCTAAAAACGTAATCAACATGCCTCGTATGAACAACAGCGAGTTTGAAGAAACCAACAATTACTTAGAGCTTTGTGAAAAATTAGGAAGTTTCATTTCCCAATCTGCAAGCAGCCCTATCAAGAAATTGGAAATAACTTACAAAGGTGAAATCGCTAAACTTCCAAATAGGGAATTGTTCACAAGAACCATCTTGCAAGGTATCTTAAACCCAATCACTGAAACTGCAGTAAATGCTGTTAACGCAACTACCGTTGCAAAATCAAGAGGAATCAGCATCACTGAAGCTGTAAGCGATGACAGCGAAGGCTACGAAACCATGATTAAGGTTACTGCAAAAACCAAAGCAGGTCAAATGTCTGCAGACGGTACATACTTGCACGAACCTAAGATCATTAAGGTCAACGGCTACTGGGTAGATGTAAAACCTGAAGGAAACATGTTCATTGCAAAATACAAAGACATTCCTGGAAGTATCGGTGCAATCGGTACTAAATTTGGTGAACAGAACATCAACATCGGTATCATGCAAGTTGGAAGAGACTCCTCTGGTGGAGAAGCTATCATGATTCTCACTTTAGATGAGCCTGCTACTAAAGAAGCTGTTGAAGAGATTAAACAATTAGAAAACGTTTATGACGCAACCAGCTTAATTCTTTAAGCAAATATTATAAAAATAGTTTAATTAGAATTCATTGAATTCTAATCTTTTTTTCTTTTTTTCTTTTTTAAAAATTTTAAAAAATAGTTTATTTTTAAATCTTATTTATCATTGATTTATACTTGTTTATTCTTGATTTTCATTATCCTCTTCAAGGAATTTATTTGTAACTCCTTTTAAAATAGGCTTTCCATCTCTAAATTCAATGACAAGACCTAATTTAGGACTTTGACCATTGATTCTCTCTCCACCTATTTCAACCACAGTTGGATTCAAGTCAATAGCTCCTAAATCCTCATCGGAAATGCTGTAAGGATCATAATTTTCACTAAATTCATGTGAATACTTATTGGTCTTTTCATTATCATCATCGAAGTAGGACAAATCCTTATCTAAATCAAAGAATGATGGACTAAGATCCTTACCATCCATTTCATCAATCTCTTCCTTGATTTGCTTTAAGTCCTCTAGCATCAAATCCTTATTCTCATCCCTAAAGTTTCCAACTTCAAAGCCAACTGGCTCTCCATAAGCGTTATAAGCTTTCATAGTCTCTAAACTGTATGGTTCACAGACGATTATATGGAATGGACCATGCTTTGAGAATGTTATCAAATCCGCATGGGAAGGATTTGCATTGTTTCCTGGATGAGAATGTACAGAACCCCATTTTTTCTGATTTGGTGGAATCATCCAATCATTAAAGCTTGCGCTTGTATGGGACCTTTCACCAGGCAAGAACAATAAGCCAGTGATATATAGAACATTATCCTTAACGTGTCCGTCAAGCATTGCTAAAAATTCATTGGGATATGATTTTTTAGAATAGAACACTACAGAATCAATCACTCCCTGGTCTACACAGACCTTCTTGAACTGATTCCTCCTATTCATTTTTGACACTAAATCCTCAAATCCCATAATATCACTTTAAATAATTAAAAATAGTCAGCATAATAATTGATTTTATAATTTTTCAAAGAAGTCTTGGCTAAAGATGTCCAATTCATAATCAACAAAGACTTCAGACCTTGTAGAAACTGTCTTTTCATTCTTTTTAGGATTAAATCCTTCGATTTCCCATGATTTCTTATAGACTCCGATTCCTCTCTTTTTCCAGGTTTCCACATCATTAAGGTTTATTCCTCTTTCAAATAGCATGTCATGGATTTCATTTGATTTCAATCCTTTTATCTTTTCATTAGCCTCTTCATTATCGTATTCTTTCTTAAGTGCCCAAATGCCATATCCATTGATGCAATTTCTCCAACATTCATCTTGTCTCCATTTGAAGTAGTCAGATATAGATGCATCATCGATTGGGATGATTCTTGAATCAAAGGATATAGGAAATACAATATTCCTTTCATTATCTGATAGGTTATCCAAATCAAATTCATTAGAATAATCGTTTAATAGATTATATGTAAAGGAACTTGAAGCCAGTGATGCGAATACAGAATTGATCTTCTCAACTCTGCCTGAAAATGGAATCTCATCCAGAAGTATGCTGATTTCATCTGAAAATGCATAAATGAATTTAGGTGCAAACTGATTGAATATGTCGAGGCAAACATTTGTGATGATTTTATAGAAGTTTTCATCGTAAGGCTTTACAAGATCTAATGCTTTTGATAAACTATGAAACTTGCGTCCATCTAAACGTATGATTATATTAGACTACAGGGACAAGCGTCCCATATATGAACAGGTAGTGGATAAGCTGGAG
>NZ_CALDKF010000067.1 GCF_937898925.1 uncultured Methanobrevibacter sp. | reverse complement strand
GTAGCATTTACAGCCAATAATTTATCTTTATTATTTGGATTATCATAAAAACCATCAACTAAATCAATAGTTTCCTTAATATAATCTAAATCATTTTCTCCAGTTAATGAGCGGGCTTCAATATCATAAGAGTCTTCACGACCATTAATAAAGCTCTTTGCAAAATATTTTACAACTTGTGTCGCATCTTTCTTTCTATGATAAGTTAAAATTTGTTTATAATACTCCTTGACTTCTTCTAAGACACTAACATCAAAGTTATGCTCATCAGCAAAATCCTCTAAATTTTCCTCCAAATATTTAAAAAATTGAGCAGAATATCTCAATATAGCAGTTAAAGGAGAAACTACAGATTGATTAGGTTTAATTCCAATAATTTGTCTTTGAATTTTAGGTTTTCCTTCATCATCCTTCTCATAATCAAAAAAGAAGTCTTCACCCTTAGAATTCATCAATTTTGGAGGAAAAACAACCGTTTTCTTATCATATAATTCTTTTATCTGATTTTCTGCACCAGCAACTGTTGCAGTCATAGCTATTCTTTTAAATGTAGATCCTGCCATTTCCTGTTCTAAATTTTCAAACATGGACTCAAAATGAGAATCTATAGTACCAAATCCTTCACGTATAAGGTGCATTTCATCTTGTATCATTAAACTAGGGCCTGTGTTAAAACTAACATTGACAGGTTCTCCAGTCATCTTGCATTGCTTACCATTAATATCCTTATAAAAACAGATGTCGTTTCTAGAATTGTATCCATGACCATCAGGACATTTGTCAATTTTTCCACCAAATAAATTTTTAAATCTTCTATTTGAAGATACAGCAGCAAGTTTATCTACTGTAGAGACAATAAATGTTGGAATCATCCTATAAATTTCATCATCACTAAAATACAAGCGATATTCGCGCCCACATTCACTACATTTATGAACAACTGTTTGGTTATCAAGATCAATAGATAAATATACTGGAGGGTGATTAGGACAAACAGGACATTCATCAATTATTTTTCCAGGTGTTAATTTGTCATTCATTCTATCTCTTTCCATGATACGAATGACCTTATAATTATAATCAGGAAACTCCTCATCAGTAGAACCAACATAGTAAGCGATAGAAAATGGTTCTCCGCCCAAATTTTCTTCTTTTCTTATTTCTTCAGCCCAAATAAAAATATTAGCAATCCTTTGTAATTGCTGAATAGATAACATTCTTAATGGAAACTTTGTAAATGCAGTAACACCAAATGTTTTTCCACTTAATCTATCATAAAATGCTGAAAAGATAACTAAGCCGAAATATGCTTCAGATTTGCCTCCCCCAGTCATGACATGTAATAATGAACAAGTATCCTTAGAATAAGACTTATCTACCACATCGACTAACTCTGAAACAATAAAAACAATCTGGAACAATCTCCAGGAATGGTAAGCTTTATCTTGGGAATTGTTTTCAAATGCTTTATTCATCAATAAAAAAGCTTTTAAAATATTTCCATCATTTTTTAATTTTTTTATTCCTTGAGAAAAATTATCTCTCATATTCCTAAAATTAGAAATTCCTTCTTTATACTCAGAATCATATTTAATTTCGGATTTATCCTTTTCATAATATAATTCGCAATTCGCAAGATGTTCATTCATTAAAGAAAGAATTTTTTCTAGTTCTTCCACTCCTTTTTCCATGGATAAAGTTTTAAAACTAATATCCGCTCCTTTAATTTGAGATTTTGGAACAACTTTAGGTTGGGGGTATGAAGAATAAGCAGAAGTTATTATGTGATTCTTTTCTAACTGTCCTTGACAATTTATACATCTTAAATATTCTTCATATACCCTTTTGTGTCCATCATGCTCATAATTATAAACAAAAGGAACTGAAATATTATTATTTAAATTAATATCAAAAGAAGGTGCAAAGATATCCCCATCATATAATTTAGGATTATCTTCAGGACTTCTGGACTTATTTTCTAAAGAAATAGTACATAATTTTAATTTTTCTCCTTTTTGGGTAAAATTTTGAGTTTTTAAACGAATCTCAACTTCCCAATTTAAGAAATCTTTCTTTTTACGAGTAATGTTTTCAATGAACGAATTGAATTTTTCTTCATTTTCAATAAAACTTACAGGAATATCTTTAGACCCTAAATATAATTCATCAGAATCTAAAATATCAGTGATATATGGCTTTAGATTTACTTTAACAATTTCATCTTCATTAAAACTTATTGTATTAATAGTAATATCTTTTCTTCTCCAAATATTAGCCATGCCAAATTTTTTTCTCTCATCTGGTTCTTTATAATTTGTTTCTATAAATTTTTGTTGTTCTTCAAAAGTAGGATAAACCCTATAAAAAATAGATAATGATAAATCAACATCAATTTTATCAATTAAATTGTCCAATAAAAATTTTACGGATAAAGAGTTTGAACTCACTGATTTAGAATCATTGATATCAACACTGTTTGCTTCTTGCAAATTTCCTACAAAAATAGTTCTTGAAGGAGTATGAGTCTCCTTAAATCTTAAAAAATTATCATGTTTACCAATTAATTTTAACATAATATCTTCAGTTAAAATATCAGCAAACCTTTGATATTCACCATAATCAATTGTTATACTACAACCCCCAAAATATTTTATATAATAGAATTTGTTTTTACTAAATTATAAAATTATTCATTATATTAGTTACAATAAAAAGAGCATTGTAATATATAAAGTTTTGTAAAAAAAGAAAAAAATTTATTGTGACTTTAAAATAAAAAAAGAGAATAAGTGAAAACACTTATTCTAAAGAATCAACAACTATTCTTGCAGGATTATCATCTACAGTCAAAGGATCTTCAGTTGATGGACCTGAACTTGCAACTAAAATAGGAGTTCCTTTTCCATCATCACAGATGTAGAAAAATCCTTGAGCGTCTAAGTAAGTGTAGCCGTATGGAGTTACATTAAAGCTTCCAGCTTGGAAAGCATCCTCGCTTACTAATTTACATCCAGTAGTTTCCAAAAGTGAGATGAAGGAATCAACATCAGCTACTGAATCCAATTTATAAACAATAATAGGATGATCCTCATCAACTTGCATTGTCACCATTTCATCAGTCTTATCTGTCACTTGATATCCATCAGGAATGTCAAAGGTATAGTCACCTAATGACTCATAGTCATCTGCAGCTGCAATAGCTGTCATGCTTCCTGCCAAAATCAAAAGCATTAAGCCTAAAAACAAATACTTAAATCTCATCGTTATCACCTTATATTTTTTAAAAATAAAAAATTAAAATCAATTTTTCTTCATTGACTCAAGAATGTCATTTACATCGAAATCCGGAGCGCTTAGGAAGTACTCGTCCTCACCTGAAGTCCCATGGGTTATTACAAGCTTGTCATCCCCATTTTCACAGATGTATAGGAAACCGTAATATGCATCCTTAAAGTTATAGGTATATTCAGTCACATTAAATATTCCCTTTGTGGAATTGCCTTCCTTCTCCAATTCATATCCCTGTGACATGAGCCTTTTCAATATCTCTTCATTGTCCAAATTTTCCTTGACGTCTGTTATGGAAAGGGAGTAGTATTGAACGGAATCCTCCAAAAGGATCACATCATCAGTCTGGTTTGTAATATTATAGTCTTCAGGTATTGTGAAGCTATAATCCCCTATAGTTGCATCTTCAGCTGCAATAGCTCCCATGTTGAATGCCAATATTAAAAGAAGCATGGATAAAAACAAATATTTAAACCTCATTCAATCACCTTTAATTTAGGATTTATTATTTGTTTTTAATAAATTTTTATAAAATTGGCTAAAAAATTGAATAAAATAAAATAAAAAAAGTAGTTAATATGATTAAAATAATAATAAAATGATTGAGATTTGAAGACTTGTACAAGAAATTACTTTTTAGGAGATTGCATTATTTTAATCATATCGTGTTTTTAATGTGTGTTATGATTTGTGTTTTAAGAGCGATAAAACTATGTCTTTAGCAATAAAATTGCATATTAAGGAGGGTATCGTTTTTTAAAAAAAGAAATTTTAGAAATGATTAAAATTTCTTCTTTAGAAAAAATATAACGATTGTTATATTTCTCTATACTATAATATAACAATTGTTATATTTAAATCTTTCGGAAAATGAATATCAGATTGAAAGATTGTTTTAATTTCGTTATAATATTAAAAAACAATTGAAATCCAATATTTAAAAAAACTAATTAATTTAAATAACATAAACTTTAAATTAGGATTATTTATAGATTATTTTGGCGAAACAATGAAAAATAATGAAAAAATAGATTTGGAAAAAATTGAAGACAAATACTTTTGCCTTCTATATCCTGGAATAAATTCAATTCTTGAAAAATTTGGATTTCCATATAAAATAGTGAGACCTTGTCCAACCAAGATCGTGACATATGATGGAAAGGAAAGAAGGGCAGATTTCTTTGGGCAATTGGACAATAATGACATAATTAGTCTAGAAGCACATTCAACAGCAATAAGAAAGGAAGATAAGGAAAAATTTTTTGACTATGCATGTTATATGAGCACTAAATATAGAAGAAAAGTCCACACATTAATCCTTAGCACTCATTATAAGGACAATGATGAGTTTATTTTAAATTGGCACAACAATGACAGGTTTACTATACCTTATAAATCGTTTAAGAGCTTTGATGGAGATAAAACTATAAATAATATAAGTTTGAAAAATAATAACAACGAAGAGCTTAGTAAATCGGAAATAGGGGATTTAAGAATACTTACATTTATGAAATCAAAAAGATCACCTAAAGAATTGCTAATCAAATCAATCGAGTTAACATGCCATGCAAAAATGAATGAAACAGATAAGTTACACACAGCAGTTCTCCAATCATTTTTAGCTAAAAAATTCGTAACGGATGATGAGGAATATAAGGAAGTGATGAATATGATAGAGAAAAGTGCACTTGATTTTGAAGGAATACTAGGAAGAATATATAGAATATACTACGAAGAAGGAATAGACGAAGGAAAAATAATTATAAAAAATCAAATAGCAAAAAACCTCATAAAAGAAGGACTAGATGACGAAACAATAAAAAGAATAACAAAACTAAATCAAAAAGAGTATGAAAAACTAAAACAACAATGCTCAAAATAAATCTAAAAATAGGATCTTGAAAAAAATGTAAAAAAATATAAAAAAACAGTAAAAAGTAAAATGCTTATCACTAAATAATAGTGATAAGAATTTTGGTCCAGGTTTTGCGCTCCGAAGGAGCGGAAAAGCTGGGTCTATAATTCGCTAATAGCTAATTCGATGTCTTCAGCTTTAACGGTTTTACGTTTTGCTAATTCTGCGAATTTGATAGCTTTTTTAGCAACTTTAGCAGCTTGTGCTTCTACGTAAGCGTTTAATTCTTTTTTAGCGTCTTCGCTTACTCTTTCAGCACCAGCATCTTTAATGATTCTTCCGATAGGAGCTACAGGAATTGCCATAAATATCATTCTCCATAATTTTATTTTAAAAAACTATACTTATTACTAATGCAATAATTAGTGTAAACTTATTCAGAGTTCATATTTTTAAAAAATACTAGCTGAACAAGCTTTTTTTCATAAGTACAATATTATCTTAATATTTACTAGTATATAAAGGTTTCTAAAAAATAGCCCTTTTTACGCCCTTAATTAAGAAAATATGATATATTAGAATATAGAATTTGAATCCACTAATTATAATGATTTATAATTAAAAAACATAAACTATATATAGTACAAATTAACATTCTAACTATTTATATATGATAAAAAAAATTTGTTAGTATAGATTGAAATTAAACAAAAGTCTAAATTAATCTATAAATATATACAAACGATGAAAAAATATTAAAATTATTCATAATTCAAACATTGGAAAAAATTCCATAAATTGATTAATATTATATAGAAATAAAACTAAAATAATTGTAGATAAAAAATAATTAAATGGATGAAATCATGAAACTGAAAATTGCAGTGCCGTCAAAGGGCAGAATCAGTGATCCTGCAGTAAGAATCCTGGAAAAGGCAGGACTTGGCCTCAAGGACAGCACAAACAGAAAATTATTCTCACAAACTTACAACGAAGACATAGACGTGATGTTTGCACGTGCTGCAGACATACCTGAATTTGTGGATGAGGGAATCTGTGATATGGGAATCACAGGATACGATCTCATAGAGGAAAACGATGCAGATGTTGAAATACTCTTGGATTTGAACTTTGGAGCAACAAAATTAGTTCTCGCTTCACCTGATGACAGTGAAATAGAAACAAAAGATGACTTAAAAGACGGAATGACAATAGCTACAGAGTTCCCAAATCTCACTAGAAAGTACCTAGAGGAAAACAACTTGGACATCAAGATTGTAAAGCTTACAGGATCAACTGAAATAGCTCCATTCATTGGAATAGCTGATGCAATCACAGACCTTACAAGCACAGGAACCACACTCAACATGAACCATTTGAAGATTGTTGACACAATCCTTGAAAGCTCAATCAAATTAATTGCAAACAAGAAGTCATTTGAAGAGAAGAAAAACCTTGTGGAAGCTGTAAGCACCTCCATTCAAGGTGTGCTTGAAGCTGGAAGAAAGAAATTGATCATGATGAATGTGGCTAAAAAGGACCTATGTGAAGTTCAAAAGGTCATGCCTGCAATGAGCGGACCAACCGTATCTGAAGTCCTGTCAAAAGAGGAAACAATGGCAGTTCAAGCAGTGGTAGCTGAAGACGAAGTGTTCGAGCTTGTAAACAAGCTTAGAAATGCAGGAGCACGTGACATTCTTGTAGTTCCAATAGAAAGGATCATTCAATAAATTACTGTGGTTAAATGAAATTCCTAATATGAAGATTTTAATTGAAAAAAATAATCATTTCAGTGATTAAATGAAATTCCTAAGATTCAAGAACAAGGCCGATAGTCTAAACAATGACTTAAAAACCAAATCAGGTTTCCTAGACGATGAAGGCAAAGTCATCGAACTAAAGGGAGACATCTTAGACTACTTCAATAAGGACATAAAATTCATTTTAGACAATATGGTATCATCACACAGCTTAGATGACATTGAAATACTGTCTCCAACTGAACCATCTAAAATAGTCTGCATTGGCCTCAACTACAAGGATCATGCAAAGGAATTGAATCTTGAGCTGCCTGAAAGCCCTGTAATATTCATAAAGCCATCCACTACAGTAAATAGAACAGACAACATAATCGTCTATCCTAAAGTGTCAAAGCAAATAGATTATGAAGGAGAGCTTGCTGTTGTAATAGGAAAAACAAGCAAACAAGTCAGTGTAGAAGAAGCGGATGATTGCATCTTCGGATACACAATAATAAATGACGTTACAGCAAGGGACTTCACCCTTGGAGATGGCCAATGGACAAGAGGAAAAAGCTGTGACGGCTTTGCTCCAATAGGGCCATATATTGAAACAGCCCTTGACCCATTGAATCAAAAGATCATAACCAAGGTAAATGGAGAAACAAGACAAAACTCAAGCACTTCACAAATGATATTCTCTCCACAGGAAATCATCTCATACGTTTCACAGACAATGACATTGAATCCAGGAGATGTGATAGCTACAGGAACACCTCCAGGTGTAGGTGAAATGAAGGCAGATTCCATTGTTGAAGTGACAATAGAAGACATTGGAACATTAAAGAGCTATTTAATCAAAGAAGAATGAACAAAATTGAATAAAATAGATAAATTATTATAATACTTTAGTAATATTATTAAACAGAACACCTTTTTCAAAAAGGAGTTCTTAAAAAAGAGGTGAAAATATGGAATTAAATAAAATTTGTTTATGTGCGATCGTATTATTCTTTTTATTCCCAATAATAGGATTCTTTATGCACCACTTTTGGAAAATGTTAATTTTAGGAATCATCATTTCCGTTATTGTAGGAATCATCGGATGGTTCAAAGGAGACGAAATAGCTCCTTAAGTATCCTTTTTATATAGCTTGGTGAAAACATGATTATAGAGATTATAATAATAGCTATACTATTGATGATTATATTTGGGCTATTGAAATGGATGATGAAAATCGGCATGAAAGTGTTTATTATAGCAATTCTTGTATTCATCATCATGGCATTGCTAGGATACATATTCTAAAAACATGGTGAAGGAATTAAAAGGTTTTTAATCTAATTAAAAACTTTTTTTCATTTTTTTTAAAATTAAATTCATATTTTCTATTTTTTTCATTTTATTTATAAGATCACTATTCCAAGTGTAAATCTAAGGAGTGTAATAATATATTTGGCCATGAAAACCTTATTTCATTAAAGGATTTTAAAAAAGAGGAAATTGAATTCATCTTAGATGAAGCTAGCAAACTCGAAGATGTTGCTAAATCAAAAAAGCTATCCAGAGAGCTTGAAGGAAAAATATTAGGGCTCTTATTCTACGAACCTTCAACAAGAACAAGACTTTCCTTTGAAGCCTCCATGAAAAGGCTTGGAGGGGAATGCATTGAACTTGGAGACACTTCAATAAGTTCAGTGGCTAAAGGGGAAAGCATAGCTGATACAGCTAAGATGTTTGAATCATACTGTGATGCAATTGTAATAAGGCACGACCTTGAAGGTGTGTCACGTTTCCTATCTGATATCGTCGATGTTCCAATCATAAATGCAGGTGACGGTGCAGGCCAACACCCAACCCAGACATTATTGGATTTATACACAATCAAAAAGCACTTCGGAAAAATAGACGGATTGAACATAGCGCTTCTTGGAGACTTGAAATACGGCCGTACCGTACATTCCCTCTCATACGCTTTAGGAATGTATGATGTGGAGATGACATTTGTCTCACCGGACCAGCTTAAGATGCCTAAGGAAACATTGCATGACCTTGAAGAGAACAATATCAAGTTCAAGGAAACAAACAACCTTAAGGATGTAATTGATGATGTTGATGTTCTATACGTCACAAGAATCCAAAAGGAAAGATTCCCTGACGAAGAGGAATACGAACAAATCAAGGGAGCTTACCTGATAAATAAGGAATTGCTTGAAGGAAAGGACCTTATCGTCATGCACCCACTTCCAAGAATAGATGAGATTGCATATGATGTTGACGATACAAAGTACAACAAGTACTTTGAACAGGCTGCAAATGCAATTCCAGTAAGAATGGCTATCTTAAGAAACTTGATTACTCATAGGTATGAGTAATATCATTTACTTTTTTTATTCAAATTATTCAATAATATAATAATCTCATTATAGATTTCTTCGCTGACTCCAACATTTTTAATATAGAACTTATTATCATAATCAGCATAATTCCTAAATCTTCTAATTTTTCTCAAGTTTTCACCTAAAGTCCTCTCATCACCGTAAGATTTTTCCAATTCCTTTATTAGAAATGAATGAGAATCATTAGAAGGAACAGTTTTTTGATATTTTTCCTCATAATAATTCTTCACTAAACCAAAAGCAGCATAATAAAAACGACCAACTGCAGAACGCTGATACTCTTCCTTTTTGGAAATATTTTTCATACAACTTCCAACATCATAAAATTTATCCCAACTGAAAGTCAAAACAATACCTCTACTAATAGCAAACGCTTTACCTTGCAGTTAGAGACTTTCAATCCATCTATTTCCCTTTCTAAATCATGCAACTTCTTACGATTGCTTTTAAATTCCTTTTCATCACCATGAATGCATAGCATCAAATCTTCCAAATCCTTTATTTCAGGATCAGTTGCATATGATAATGAATAGAAATAATCTGGAAAATAAGATTCAAGCAAAGGATAGACTTTCTCAATTAACTCCAATAATCCAGTATTTGAACGGATAAAATCAATGATTTCTTTTTGATTGATTAATTTAAAATTATCTAATATGCAATCTCTTTTATTTTCTTCAATTAACATACTATCACTTGTATCAAATCATATATCAACTAAAAGTAATGGCTTAACATTGCAATTAGAAACTTTCAATTTCTCTATTTCATTTTCCAATTCTTTTAATCTCAAACAATCCTCATCATAAACCTTTTCATCACCATTGATAAATAGCATGATATGCTCGAGATTGATAATTTCAGGATCTATTGAATATAATAAACAATAAGAATATTTTGGAAAATAGCTTTTTAGCAAAGGATATGCCTTTTCTATCAATTCCAATAATCCATTATGAGAACTTATAAAATTTATTATCTCATCACGATTTATCAATTTAAAATTATCCAATACACACCCCTTTTTACTTTCATGAATTAACAAAATATCACCTTTTTTAAAAATTAATTAAAAATCTTTATTTCTTAAATAATACTTTAAAAAAAGTTATATTTAAAGGTAACTAAACTAAAAAGTCTTTTTAACGAAATTAAATCAATATTACAATGATATAGTAAAATTAGAGTGATTTTAACAGATATAGTTTTATATAGTAAACCATGGGAAAAATGAAAAATTATAATTAAAATAAAAAAAGAAAAATTATGAAAATCTATTCATTGCTCTTCAAGGATTCAACCATATTCACCTTCTTGATCTTTCTTGAAAATGCCAGATTAACAAGAACAGATAAACCGAATGTGATCAAGAAGCTAGCTACAAAGTTCCATAAGTAAATGTTGATTGGGAAGCAATACTCATCACCAGTTGACCCCATCATGATTGCCATCAGGATATAAGCTCCTGGAATAGCTAGAATAAATCCAATGGTTGAGAACCATAGGTTTTGAGTAAGCAATAGCCTTCTCAAGCTTTTTGAATTGAATCCAAGAACCTTAAGGGTTGCAAGTTCCCTTTGAATCTCAGTGAATGACAACAGGCCTAAGTTATACAATACCACAACTGCCAAGACAATTGCAAAGGTGGTGAGGACACTGACCATCAAGTCCAATGCTTCAGTCATTGTGTTCCATCCCTTTCTGATGTCTTCACTTGTTGTAATGCTGCTTACTCCAGTATAGTTTTTGCTGACATTTTCCTTAGTGAGGACAACATTTGAGCTATAATTGTAATCATCTCCACCCTCCTTGTCAAATGTCTTTGGAGACATTATCAATCCTTGTCCAAATGGGATGGAATAGGTTTCTGTAATCTCAGAGTCAATCCATTTAGGGTTTCCTGCAACATGCCACCTTACCTTATCTCCTACCTTCAATCCAAGGACTTCAGCCATCTTGTCTGAAATGGCCACTCCCTTAGGATCAAGACTAATATAGTTTCTATTGGCATCCGTAACCTTGTAATACTCAGAATCGTTCATTACCGTAAGGGTTCCTGTCTTCTTGATTCCCTTGTACTTCAATTCTATGGCCTCTTCCCTGATTCCTTCACCGCCAGTCTCATCCAGGATATGATCCAATTGTGAATCTGTGATGTTTTCCTCCAATATAAGCTTAGAATTGAAGTTATAGATCTGATTGTACTGCCAATCCTCAACATCGTTGATTGAATCAACCATTCCAAATGCAGACATTACCAAAAGGGCACATGCAAACACTCCAAAGACACTCATTATAGCTCTGGTCTTGTTCCTTTTTGCATCCCTATAGTTCCATCTTTCATTGAAGCTGAACCTTTTCCATATCTTTGTCCTTTCAATAAGGCCTGAACTTACGAGCTTTGGAGCCTTTGGCCTGATTGTTTCTGCAGGGTTCTCATCACTGATTCCCTTCACTGAAATGTAGCTTATCAATACTGAAGAGACAACCATCAATCCTGCAACGATAAAGAAGCTGATGTCCCATGAAGGTCCCCAACGTGGAAGTGAATATGTTGAAGACATTGTTGGATAGAATAGATAAGGTATGGTCAAAGGCCCTATAATAAGCCCTATAACAGAACCGGTTAAGGACAATACGAATCCATAAGAGAGATAGTGAAGGACTATTGACTTGTTGCTGTAACCCATAGCCTTTAGGGTACCTATCTGCATCCTTTGAGCTGAAATGACACGGGACATGGTTGTAACCAAAGTCAAAAGGGATACAAGAACAAATATTGCAGGGAAGATTCCTGAAAACATTTGATGTTGTGATATCTCATCCTGCAATGTCTTTATTCCAACATTATTGTCACGGTCTACATACTGAACATATGCCTTTTGGCCTAATTTCTCTTCCAATGCAGACTTGAAATCCTTCTCATCCAATTCCTCATAGCCATCGAGAGCTATTGTATTGTACACAATGTCAAAATCAGCACCTTTAGATGGCATGTATGCAAAGCCCACTTGAGAAAAGTCTGGAAGCAAACTGCCTTCTTGGATATAATAGACATATTCCGGTGAATACATTATGCCCCTAACTGTTTTAGAGACTTTCTTTCCATCGAACTTTAAGGTGATCTTATCTCCAATATCCAAATTACGGCCATCTGCAAACCTTTTGTCAATCCAGATTCCTTCCTCATCATTTGGGTTGAAGTCTTGCCCTTTGAAAAGATAGAATTTAGAGATGTTTTGCTTTCCCTCTACAATATGTAGAGTGATGTCAGGGTCTGAAGAGTAATTGGCAACCGTGCTGACTACCATCTCCCTTTGGGCATCCTTGATCTCATCCATGGACTTTATGTCGGAAAATACATCATCAGCTATTTCCTCTCCATAGATCCAGCCATCAGCAAGGTTGGTGTCTTCATAATAGCTGCTTGATACTTCCACCATACCTACAACTTCACCGCTGATTCCTGTAAATGCAAAGACTCCTATAAGAGCCATTAAAAAAATAGAGAGAAACTGGGCCTTATGATCCTTGAAATCACGTAGCATTTTCCTAAATAGCATTTTCATATTATCACTTTTAAAAAGAAAGGCATCCCTACCATTCAATCAAATTATATTATCACTTTTAAAAAGAAAGAATTACTTACCATTCAATCAAATTAACATCTAAAGGATTTTCATTGACAGTAACACTTTCAATCTTTCCGTTTTTGATTCTAATCAACTTGTCAGCTGCATCAGCAAGCTTTGAGTTGTGTGTTACAATAACTACAGTTGTGTCCTTCTCATGGCACTTGTTTTGAAGCAATGAAAGAATCAATACACCAGTATTTGAATCAAGAGCTCCAGTCGGCTCATCACAAAGTAGCATTGCAGGCTCCTTTGCCAAAGCCCTTGCAATTGAGACCCTTTGCTGTTCACCACCTGAAAGTTGAGCTGGGAATTGGTTTCCATGGCCTGTAAGGCCTACGGATTCAAGGATCTCATCACCATTGACATCCACATCTGTGATATCCTTCATCAATTCAACGTTTTCCTTTGCAGTCAAGTTTGGAATCAGGTTATAAAACTGGAATATGAAGCCAACGCTTTTGGCTCTGTATTTTGTCAATTCATCATCATCAAAATCTACAATGTTTTGCCCATCAACTATTATCTTTCCGCTTGTAGCTGAATCCAAGCCACCTAGCAGATTCAATAAGGTGGATTTACCTGCACCGGATGGTCCTAAAATAACAACGAATTCCCCTTTATCGATTTTAAGGCTTAAATTATCCAATGCCTTCAATTCATGGTCTCCGCTTTTATAGATTCTGGATACGTTTTCAAATTCTATCATTGTTGACATGTCAACCCTCTAAAAAAATGATTAAGCAAGATGATTAATTATCAAATTAAATATTATCAGCATATAATTTATATTTTAAATTATATAAATATTTAGGTATACCAAAATATTATATGATATGAACATTCAATTTTATTTCGAATGAATTATAAATTTCTAAAAAAATATTTTATACAATCTTTTAAACAATATAAAACTTCCCATTAATATTATAGAAAGAATACTTAATATACTTAACAATTCAACTAAAAAAATATTTAATAAAATAAAAATCATATATTAGGATAGGAAGATAAACTTTTTATAATAAATTCAAACAGGCATCATATTATGACTAGCACAATAAGAGAAGAGATCAAGAAAATCATTGTTTTCATCGTTTACTTGGTTCTGGAGGTAAGCATCTTCTTCATCATTACAAAAACTCTTGGAGGAATAGCAATACCTAACTTTAGAACCGCATTCATAGTCATAATACTGCTGTCTTTAGTAAACGCCATATTATGGCCTCTATTAAGCTATTTTTCACTTAGATTCATTGTGGTGACACTTGGATTCGGAACATTCCTTATCGACGGAATACTCCTTTACATCATAAGCCTATTCATTCCTAGCGTTCATATCAATGGAATAGCATTGTTTTCCGTTCCCCTTCTGATTGGACTCATTTCCTCACTTGTTTCACTTGTATTGAACATTGATGATGACGATAGCTATTACCACAACATTCTTGAAAAGGAAATGAAGGCAATCTACCCCAAAACCAATGAGAAGGAAGGTTTCATATTCCTTGAAATAGATGGGCTTTCCCATCATACATTAAGAAATGCATTGGAAAATGGAGATATGCCTACATTGTCCAAATGGATATCCGATGGAAGCCATAAGCTTGCAAGATGGGAAACAGACTTGTCAAGCCAGACATCCTCATCACAGGCAGGGATACTTCATGGAAACAACAATAACATTCCAGCATTCCGTTGGGTCGAAAAGGAAAAGGACAATCGTATAATATCCTCTAACGGAAGGACTAACTCTGAACTCATTGAAAAGAGAATATCAAATGGAAAAGGCCTTCTTTCAAACAATGGAGCAAGCAGAAGCAACCTCTTTTCAGGTGATGCAACAGACCACATATTGACATTCAGCAAATTCGCAATTTCCAAAGCTATCAAGTCAAGAAGCTGGTATTACTTGTACTCAAAGCCGTATGCAATTACAAGAATCCTGATACTCTTCATATTTGACATGATCATGGAATTCGCCTCAAGGATGAGACATTTATTCAATAACATCCAGCCTAGATTGAAGTGGAGAGGATTGGCATACTATGTTGCAAGGGCAGGTACAAATGTGGCCATGAGGGAAGCTACAACACTCACCTTAATCGGGGATATCCTTGCAGGAAACTACAATGCGATTTATGCAACATATATGGGCTATGATGAAATAGCTCACCATTCAGGTGTAGAGGATTACGATTCATTTTATGCACTTAGGCAAATAGACAGGCAATTCAAGCGTTTGGAAAAGGCAATGGAAAAATCTGCCAGAACCTACAAGATAATTGTATTGTCAGACCATGGCCAATCCAATGGATTCACATTCAAGGAAAAATACGGTGAAAGCTTGAATGATTTGGTAAAGGATCTCTTGCCTGATGACATTACAGTTCACAGTATTCTTCACTCAAATGATGACCACTTTAGGGAAAAATACTCTCTAAAGCCATATGTTGAAGACAATCTTGAAAAGGTGGATAGAAGAATTGAAAAATCCATAGACAACACAAAAGAAAAAATAGACACAAGAATAGACAACACCAAGGAAAGAATAGACAACACAAAAGAAAAAATAGACACAAGAATAGACAACACAAAAGAAAAAATAGACACAAGAATTGACAACACCAAGGAAAGGATAGATTCCAGGCTTGACTTTGAAATAAGCCCACGTGAAAAGTTCAATGAGATAAAAAACAACTCCTCAACCTTAGAGTATTTCAATAAACTGAAAAGCGAAAGAAGTTTCCTAAACAGCGATGAGCCATTCGCCAAAAGACTTAATAACATTTCAACTGACTTGAACTTGAATATACAATTTTCAAAAAAGACAAAAGTGAGTGAGAAAACCGCTCAAACATTGGTTCTCGCTTCTGGAAATTTAGGATTGATTTATTTTACAGACTGGTCCAATAGAATGACATATGAGCAGATAGAGGATGCATTTCCTGGACTCATCAGTGGATTAGCCCATCATGAAGGAATAGGATTCGTTATGGTGAAATCTGAGATATATGATACAATAGTGTTTTCAGATGATGATGTGCTTTACCTTGACACAGAAGAGTATTATGGAAATCATTTCCTCGACAGGTTTGGAGAAAACACCATCAGAAAGCTTAAAAGAACAGATGGATTCGCACATGTGCCAGACATTTTGGTAAACAGTGCATATGACATTGACAGTGATGAGGTCTATGCATTTGAGGAATTGATCGGAAGCCATGGAGGTGCTGGAGGAAACCAGCAATATCCATTCATCCTATATCCAAGCGAATGGTCATTGGAAGAGGAAATATTCGGTTCTGAAAATGTATATAAGTTCTTTAAAAGTGAAATGGAAAAGTCCTGGAATGAAAAATAGAATAAAAAAGAATTAGGTCTTTTTTAAAATAACTAATCAATAAAACCAACTATTTTTTTAAATTAAATCAAGTTTAATACCTAAAAACATTATAAATAACTATTCAAGATTAAATCAAGCTTAAAAGACCTAAAGACACTACAATTAAAATCAATGTGGATATTGAATCTGTTAGGCTTGTAGATAAAGGAATCACAATATTATCAGGATCAAGACCTCTTCTATATGAAATGGTAGAGATATAGAAGACTACAAGCAACATGATTAAAATCAAGATCATACCTGCAAGCAGGCTTATCAATATTGATTGAAGGTATCCTACACCAATGTTATTGAAAGCTATTGTAGATGATTCAGCCAAGAATCCAATCAAAGGATACATCACTACAGCCAATGTCACAATAGCTATGAAGTTTTCCATAGTGTGCTTTTTAGGTCTCAAGACTGGGTCAATCAAACCTGAGTGAAGACCTGAAGACAATCTTGCACCTAAAATGCTTACCAAACCGCCACTTTCACCAGAGAACAATGGAACCAAGGTCAGCAATGTCTGGTTCTTAAGGAGTGTGCTAAGTGAGTTGTTCAATATTCCACCTGCAACGGTTCCCAATATGGAACAGAAGAACAGGACTGGAGTGGATTGCCTAACGATATGCCTTACTTCATTGTCAGCAGTGTATCCTGAAATCAATGAAACCACTGTAATCAAGATAATGATTGCAAACAATACCATCTTGACGATTGGATCGAAACCTATTAGATTTACAATCAAGACACTTAAAATGATTGCAGGCAAGGTGAAGAAGTCTCCTACAGCTGCAATGAAAGGTGTTGTGATGTTATCTGGGTCCCAACCCCCTTCAAAACTCTTAAGTGAAATGAACATTGTAATTGGAAGCATGATTACAGTTGATATCAATCCTGCAATGAATGAAATCAATACAAAGTCAAATAGGCTTATGCTTGGGAAATTGAATAATATGCAGATTACCTTTGCAATAGCTCCAAGCAAGACTGAAAGAGCCATAGTCAATATAATTGATGCTGTAATGTTTTCATCCAAAAGGTCTGACCTTTTGAATTCTGGAGATATTGTACCAATGTGGAGGTGAGTGCTTAATCTTGAACCGAAGGAACCGAAGATGTTTCCTCTCATTCCAATAGCTCCAGGAATGATTACCATAAGTCCAGGATAGGTCTGCAGGAAGAATTCCATATTTCCTAAAATGATACCTGCACACAAGTCACCTACAGCACAAATGGAAAGGGCGATAAGGCTTTCCTTTAAAACAGAATCGGTGTCAGCTAAAAATTCTCTTATATAGCTTACAAAACGTGCTGGAAGTGAAACGATGAACTTTACAGCATTGAATAAAAATAGAATAATGCTAACAACCAATGTGATGAGAGATTCCCCAAATTGACGTACCATCTTCATTAGACTTTTCAACTGGTTCACCTCCTATCATCATAGTGTCACATCCATACATATTAAATAAATAATTTAATTGAAATCAAATTCATATAAACTCTAAAAATACACAAACAATAAAAAAAATCAAATTCATATAAACTCTAAAAGTACACAAACAATAAATCAAAATTTGAATTAATCGTCATCAATAAATTCTTCAATATTTCCTAAATCTTCTAAATGCATTTCTCCATCTGCTAATTTTTCAATAATTTCAGTTCCTGTTTCGGATCCTTTAGCAATCAAAACATCTCCTGCAAGGATAACAGTGTTTTTGTCAGGACCATAAATCCAGGAATCCCCACGTCTGATGGAAATGATTCTCATACCGGTACGGTTGAGGAGTAACAATTCTCCTAAGGATTGGTTTGTTAAAGCAGAGCTTTCCTCAACATTTACACGAATGATGTTCCTTTCAGATTCTTCCATAACCATCTTGAATACAAGGTGTGGCTCGAATCCCTTTAATGTCAAGTCAGCTAAATCCTTTGCAGCGTTTCCCATGGATTCAGCAGCTTCTGCAATCTCAAGCAAGGTAGTCAATTTTTCCGCATCCTCAAGGGAACGTGCAGCTACAAGAGATTGCTTCTTGATCTCATAATTCATGCTGTTGAGTCTGTTTTCAAGGGTCAATACCTCTTCTGCTGCAGCTTTGTTGTTGAATAAAACAGCAGAATAAGCCAAATCAACCATTAATTCCGACATGTCTTTCATTTCAATTAAAATATCTTTTACACTTGGCATTTTCAAAACCTTCTTTATTTTAATATGTAATAAATAAGTATAATTTGATTATTCTATAATTTAAAAAATTAAATTAAAAAATATTGATTGAATTAATTTTATAAAAAATTAAATTAAAAATTTATTTTAAAGTTTTCAATAGACATTCACGTCTCAATTTCAATAGTTCCATGTGTTTGGATTTCAAATCATTTTTATCTTCCAAAATGTCTTCAAGTCCTTTTCTTACTGCCTGACATGGCTCTTCAAGATGTATCCAGTCACAGTGTTGACAGCTCCATACATCCTTGTCCTTGATCCATTCACCGCCAGTCAATCCATCAGCACATGGATAGAAAGGACAATAACAGAAATCACATGCCTCCAATTCCTTATGGCATGGCAAATATTCGCAATCATAGTCAAGGCCCTTAGGTGTCTCGTCCTTCAAGTACCTTTCAAAGAAATCAATGTTTTGTGAAATGAACTTAGGCTTGACTATATAGTCAGAGGAAGTCACCATATAATCCTCAAGCTTGTGAGTCAACTTGTTTCCTATAATCAAAGATGAATTCTCTTTAACGCTCTCATCATTGATGTCATTGAACTTTGAGATTTCATATCTATATCCTTCATTCACGATTCCTACCAATAATTCATTGTTGAAGTCATCAATGACTTCCTTCAAGATATTGAAATTGGCCTTGTCACCACTGTCGCCAATTGGATTGTGAATGAATAAAGCAAAGTCATTCTTTAAGGCCAACCTAATCTTATTTTTAAGCTCTTTGTCTGATACGAGAGGATTGTTTAAGTCAATAGCTACAAAATCATTCAATGGAGCTCCCAATACGGCTGAACTGTAATCTATAGGGGAAACAGCCGGATAAATCTTAAACTCGACATCATTATACTTTGAGCTCATTTGAATCAATAGATTGGCTATGCCATAAATGTTACTCCTGTTGGAGCAGATTAAAGCGACATTATTGTCTTGAGACCTTGAAATGGCCAATTCTATTTTTGAATAGGATTCCTCAAGTTTTGAATAGATATCATTCTCTTCAATAGACTCTGACTCATCCAAGCCAACGATTACCTCATTTGACTTTTCTAAGCCATTTGAAATGATTTCCTTGTCTTTTAAATATGTATCCAAATCGCTTAAATCGATATTGTCATAATTGACTATAATATCTGCTTCAATTATGGCATTGAATGCATTTATGGTAATGTTTCCTATATCAGAACCCATGCTAATAAGATTAATCATCATATCACCTTTTTAAGGACGTTCTGTTATTGTTTTTATCTTTTGTAAATCTTTAATAAATATGATTAGCTAAAAATTAGCTAAAGCTAAAAATATAGAATAAAGGCGCTAATAGCTCGCCTGTAGATTCAGTGGACCCTCCAGATGAACCACCAGAGGAAGAGCCTCCACCAGATGATGATCCGCCACTAGAACCTCCTGAAGATCCTCCGGAAGAAGAGCCTCCTTCAGATGAGGAACTTGATCCTGAATCAGAGGAACTGGAACTGGATGAACTTGAACTGCTATAGCTTGAGCTGGAGCTTGAACTGCTACTTGAACTTGATTTGTATTTTGAGCTGGAACTTGACTTAGAGCTTGAATTGCCTTCATCCAATATGGAATAGCTATTGTCATCAGCATCAAATATCTTCAAGATTGAATCAACCTTCAATGTATCCAACTTAACTTCAATACCGTTTATGTTGTGTTCAGCAGTAGCTGTAGCAATGATTTTATAATCAGGCTCACCATTGATGATGATTGAACCGGATTTTCCACTAGGTTTGGAATAACCGAAAGCGGTTACAGTTACATTAAACTCATCCTTGTCAGTGTCATCCACGGTTGTGACAGTCATGTTATCTACATTGACCCCATCTACATCCGCCACTTCTGATAGCTTGTCAGCCAATTCATATCTATTTGTTACATTTACATTGTCCGGATCTTTAATGAGCAATCCGCCGACATTGTCAGGACTGAAAAATGAGGTTACAGTGCTGACTTGCATATTTATTAATTCTCCTGGATCAGGAACTTCTCCAGTTGCTAAAGTATAGGAACTGAATAGTCCTATTTCAAAAAAGACAAAAAATAACAATATGATAAGTATTATTCTTGAAATTTTCATTTTATATACCCTTTATGAATTAATTTTTTAATTATTTTAAATTTTTTATAAGCAAATATTTCTATATTTCATCAATAAAACTTATATTTTTCATTGCCTTCAATAAGTTTTAAATGTGATGAAGATATATTGTTAGTATCTTATAATGATATAGTTTATATTATTTATATATAATAAGATTATCGAAAAATAATGCAATATAGATTATTTTATTAACAATAAAAAGATAATATAAATATAAGATTGAATTATAAGATTGAAATAAAAACATTAACGAATGTAATGACGAATGTAATGGAACTGTTTCGTGAGCAAAATCTAAAAAACGACAAAATGATTTTGCCAAAAATAAGGAAGTAATGTACATGACTGCTGAAATTCTAATTAAATTTGCAAGGAAAGGGATAATATTATCTCCAGAGGCATATGATTTAATCAAAAGCTCTAAAAATCCTATAAATTTAAGTTCAGAAATTATTGTTAAATTGAAAAGCGGAAATTATTCTAAAGACATGGTTCCAGTTGATGTTGACACCATTATGAAAATGGAAGGGCTCAATTTAGAAATGAAAAGCCCTATTATGGATGAAAAGCCTAAGGCAGTTGAAAAGCCAGCACAGATACAAACAAAACCACTGGAGACTAAAGCTCCTACAAACAAGCCAACTGGTATTGAGCTTGAAAAACCTAAAGCTGAAGAAAAGGGTATAGACTTACTAAAACCTCAAACTACACCAGAAAAAGGCATTGAACTTAATAAACCTAAAGCTGAAGAAAAGCCTAAGGAAGAAATTAAAGCTAAAGTCAATCCTGGCTATGCTAGTGAGCATGTGGTGAAAATCGAAGATGCTGAGGTTTCAAAAGAGGTTGAAGTTAAATACAAAAGAAACTTGACTGAATCAAAAGTCAGCTTTGACAAATTCAAGGTCCTGAAAGACACAAGCAATAAATCATACACTAGCGGAGAGATTGGAAATCTAATCGATTACTTCCAAAACAGATACAAGAAATTATCTGGAATATTGGAAAAAAGACCTGAACTGCGAACCTGGCAAAAGATCAATGAAATCACTGAAAACCAAACTGACTTGAACCTAATCGTAATGATTACAGACATCAGAAGCACTAAAAACGGCCATTACCTTATTGAAGTGGAAGATGATACAGGTTCCATGCCTATTTTAGTAAGCAAGGACAATGATGAGCTTATCAGAGCTGCAAGAAACCTAATGAGAGATGAAGTGATTGGTGTAATTGCACAAAAAAGAGCTGGCCAAAGTGAAAACCAATTGGCAATTTGCCAAAATCTCATTGACCCTGATGTTCCAAGAAAGGATAGGAAAGAGGTTGACTTCGGTACTGTATTCACATCCGACATCCACATAGGAAGTTCAACATTCCTTGAAGATGCATTTGTCAGATTCACCAAATGGCTTAATGGAGATTTTGGAAGCGAAGAGCAAAGGGAAATGGCTAATAACGTTAAGTATATGATTATCGGTGGAGATATTGTAGACGGTATTGGAGTTTATCCAAACCAGGATAAGGAATTGGCCATTAAGGACATCACTGCCCAATACGATGAGGCAGCACGTTTGGTTGGTGATATCAGAAGTGACATTAAAATCATCATCACTCCTGGAAACCACGATGCTTCAAGAGTTGCAGAGCCACAGCCAGCTGTTCCTGAAAAGTACGCTAAATCATTATACAAGCTAAATAATGTAGAGTTCCTATCAAATCCAAGTACTGTCAGCTTGGATGGCCTTGAGGTATTGATTTACCATGGAAGAGGAATAGATGACATGGTGATGGGATCAAATGACTTCTCACATGAACGCAATGACCTTGTAATGAAGGAATTCCTAAGAAAAAGGCATTTGGCTCCATTGTATGGTGAGAGAACCCCACTTGCTTCAGAGCTTGAGGATCATTTGGTTATTGATAGCGTCCCTGATGTATTGCATACAGGACACGTTCACATTAACACCTATACAAACTATAAGGGAATTCACTGCATAAATTCAGGTACTTTCCAGACTCAAACAGAGTTCCAGAAAATCTATAACATCGTGCCAACCCCTGCAGAGGTTCCTATAATTGATGTAGGCGGCAATTACAAGCAATTGAAATTCATTGATTAATTGATTAAAATAGAAATTTAAGATAATTGGCTATTTAATAGCTAATATTATCTGCTTTTTTTATGAACTTTGATATTTATTAAGGATGATAATATGGAAAAGGAAATTGTTAAATCCGTGGTTGAAATGTCAGCATATGTATTTGAAAGAGGATTGGTCTCTGGAAAAGCTGGCAATGTAAGTGCAAGATTCAAAGGTGAAAACGGCGACATAGTGGCCATTACACCTACTTTAAAATCCCTTGCAGACTTAAGGGAAGAGGACATTGTTCTCGTGAATGAAAAGGGTGAGCTCCTAACCAAAGGAAAGCCATCATCTGAAGTTGGAATGCACTTGGCAATATACAGGGAAAAGCCTGAGGTTTATGGAATTGCACATACCCATTCACCTTATGCAACAGGATTTGCATTTTCAAAGAAGAAAATAAAGCGTCTTGAAGGATTTGGAGCCATTAAGTCTGAATACTTGAAGGATATTGAATACTTCAAGCCTGGAAGCAAGGAACTTGCTGAAGCTGCAAGTGAAGCTCTTAAGACAGAGGATGCAATCATCCTAAAAAACCATGGAGTTATAGCTACTGGAGAAACAGTAAAAGAAGCTGCTGCTCTTGTTGAATTCGTTGAGGAAATAGCTAAAACCCAATTTGTAACCCATGTCTTGAATTCAATTGAACAAAATTATTAATGAACTTGAAAATTAATGATGATTATTTTTCGTTGTAAAAGTTTATATACATCAAAAATAAAATAGGATAGTATGAAAATCGAATTTGAAATTATTGGAACAATCCATTCCCCATTTAAGGAATTAGAGGGAATGCCAATCCAACCAACTGGTGCAAAAGGAATTGAAGGAAAAATATGTCTAAAAGATGAATTCAAGCCTGGATTAAAGGATATTGATGGTTTTTCACATCTAATACTTATCTATCACTTACATAAGACAAATGGAAATGCTTTGGAAGTAAAGCCATTTATGGACAATAAAACACATGGAGTCTTTGCTACAAGATCTCCAAAAAGACCTAACAATATTGGAATGACTACTGTAAAATTGGATAAGGTGGAAGATGATGTATTGTACATTTCCAATGTGGACATACTTGACGGCACTCCACTTCTTGACATCAAGCCATACGTTCCTCAGCTATTTGAAGACACTTTAGTTGATGACATCAAGATCGGATGGTTTGAAACCAAGCATCAAAAGGCTAAAAACCAAAAGGCAGATGATAGATTCTTCAAATAATTTATCATTTCTTTTTTTTAAGAAAATCTAATTAGTTTTATAAATGACAAATAAAAATAAGATTTTTAGAGATTATAATTTCCATCATCTGCGAAATCATCCTTATTTTTGCTTCTGTATCCTAATGCTATTATCAATATTACAAGTGCAACACCAAAGACCGCAATCAATTGACTGTTTTTAGCTGTGATTGGAGTATTTTCTTCCTTTAAAATCTCATAAGCTTTTGCTCCTTCAGATGCACTGCCACCACCATTTTCACCAGAGTCTCCTGTACCGCCATTAGATTGACCTGAAAGGTCTCCAACTGCAATTCCACTACCTGTAAAATTGCCTTCTCCACTTCCTAAACCTTTATTGATTCCTAATCCATTACCGGTACCATTGCCTATGGTTTTTGGATTATTCCCATCTTTTTTAGAATAATCCCTATCATTAGGCATATTATTGTTCTGTGGGTCTTTACTGGATTCATTATAATCTTTTGTTTTGTTTGAAGACACCTTATCATCAATGGTGATGTTGAAACTATGGCTGCCAATTGTAATGGTTATTACAGACCCTGATGGCAATTCATCAAGATTCAAATCTTTCAAATCAAAACGGCCATCCTCACCAACCCTAACGGACCCATAATCCTTTCCATTGATATTGACATTATCAATGTAAAATGATCCGGCTCCACTTGGAGTGTTTCCATTGTATAGTTGGCCAAATATTCCATTTTCATCTCCACCAAAACCCATAGACAAGTGTTTAAAGTCTTCAGGGTCTAAAGCTTTACCGAATACCATAGGACATATATGACCCAATCCATATTCTCCGTCATTATCAAAGTACCAGTTAGCACCAATATCTACCGCTGGATGATCCATGGTGCTTTTTGCATCCCATTGCTCATTAAAGCCAATTGAATTCCTTTCAAACAACATTTTCCCATATGGGGATGAACTGTAATTTTCAGCAAATACAATAGCTGCACCGGTATTGTCCAATGTAGTATAAGTGTCGCTTGACTTCTTTGCATACATAATGGTGTTTTGAGATATAATATCCCCATTTGTCAATGAATTTGCATATATGTTCATTACATTAGCTGAAATATTGTTATATTGGATAGTGTTTCTGGTAGTGTTCCCCTCAAGCCTTAATCCGCTGTTTGCATTGTCAATTATAGTGTTGTTTAGAATGCGATTGGATTTGGCATTTCTTAAAAGAAAACCATCCAATTTGTTTTTTGCAATATAGTTCCTTGTGATATTGTTTAGAAAAACACCGTCAAGAACCAGGCCATTGCGTTTATTGGAGTAAATATTGTTGTTTTTTATATTGGTTCTGTTAACGTTTTCGAGTCTTAATCCATCATAGCCTTTAGTAATATTATTATCGTTTATTGTATTGAAATTGGAATTTTCCAAAAGAATCCCTGCCTTTTTCCCACCTGAAACAATATTATCACTAATGATAATGTTGCTTGCATCCTTAACAATGATTCCGTAATCGGAATTCACCTGTAATCTTATCCCTTTAATTGTAGATCCTGTAGCAAGTTCAGTGAAATAAAAGCCAAATGAATTCATCATTCCATTTTTGTTTGCATTATCATTTATAGAGCTTGAAGTGTGAATTATGGAATTGCTTTCGGAAATAATATTTAATTTTCTATTTACGATGATGGAAATGTTGTTATATTCCTTATCATTAAATTGAATTGTATCTCCGTCTTTTGAATTATCGAAGATAAATTGTATATCATCGTTTGATGTATTAGAACGTATATTATGGACTGAATTTATCGAACTGATATTATTTTCAGTTTCAAATTCAAAAGTTGATTTAAGATTATTATCGGATAAAAGTGAATTATCTAAATTTAAATCATTATTTGATTCTAAAACCATAGTATTATCATAATTTTCATTATTTAAATTATCTAATGCAGATACAGAACTTATTAAAGAAAAAATTAAGATAATTAGAAAAATTAAAAATAAAAAATGATTATTTTTTAAATTATTCAATTTTCCTATCTGTAAAATCATTTTATCAATCCATAATCCATTATTTAAGAAAAATACAACTTTAAATAAATTATTTTTTTAAAAATTAGATCCTTTAAAAATAAAAAAATATATTTAAAAGATTTATATTTAATTTTATTAATAAACAAGTATTTAAATCTTTATATATATAGATTTTACCAATTTAATTCCTTAAAATTATAAAAAAACTATTTTAAAACAAAACTCATAAGAATAAAAACTTAAATAGAATAACTAATAAATAATTACTCAAGATACAAGATGTATAATTTTTCATATCGTGTATCAAAAAAATTATTTAAAATTGTTAATTATGTTTTAATTTAACAATTATTTTTTATTTTTTAAAAATAAATAATTTTATTATTTTATATGTTATTTTGTAATATTATAACTATAATTAAACAAAAATGAGGAAATTTTATGAATAAAAAAATATTACTAATTGCTACTTTAGTCATTGTGACTATCCTTTCACTTGGTAGTATTTCCGCATCTGAAGATGTTTCTGCAATCGATGATTCTGTTACATCTGATGCTGGAGATGTTGTATTGGCTGATGGAGATGGCGAAACCCCGCAAGCCACTACAAAAACCCTAGATATTGACAATTCAATGACTAATGAAGAGATACAGGCAAAATTAGATGCAGAATTGGAAGATAATACTGAAATCAATTTTGCTCCAGGAGAATATAATGATGTTAATTTAAAAATAACCAAAGATAAAGTTGTTGAGGAAACTGAGTTAGATGAGGAAGGAAATCCTGTATTGGATGATGATGGAAATCCTGTTAAGAAAAATGTGACTCAAAAAACAACTTTGAACAACATTATCATCAATGGTAATGGTGCAACATTAATTGGACAACCTCCAATGAGCAATTATTATGATGGTATTTTTGAAGTTGCAAATGTTAATGGATTTACCCTTAGTGGGTTTAACTTCATTTGTAAAGGAGTAACTCAAGCTAATATGAAAACACCATCATGTGTAATTATCTTCAACACCACCAACGGTATAATCGAAAACAACAACATCACCGGTGGACGTTTTGGTCTTTACGTTGGAAGTAAATTCACCAATCCAAACTACGATGCCATTGTAAGATACAATACCATTACTGGTGTAAGCGATATGGGTATTATTTCCTTTGGTTCTGCTCGCACTCACATCTACAACAATACTGTTATCAATCCAAAAAATCATGGTATTGATGTAAGACATGGATCTGGCCCTAATTGTATCGTTGAAAACAATACTGTCATTGGTGCAAGGGAAGGTATATATCTCATGCACAGTGCTGGACACAAGGCAATCAACAACACTCTTAATAACTGTGATGTAGGAATTACCTGTTATGGTTCCTCAAACATCTTCTGTGATGGAAACAAATTCACCAATCAAACAAAAATCGGGTTCTTGCTTGCAAGCGGATACAGTAATATTGTCATTGGAGAAAACAACGATTACTCTGGTTTAGTATTTGTTCCAATGCCTCCTACCTTCACCTATAACATAGTGAAAGCTAACTCCGATTATGTATCCTTAACAAGCGGAACATTTTCTCAAACAGAAGCTACCAACACCACATATGTTCAAGTATACTTCGGTATTGGAGATGAGGAAACTATGGATCCAATTGAAATTAGCGCTGATTCAATTACTGTAATCACCGACACTCTCCTTAAATTAAACAATAACATTACAGTGAAAATCTGGAGGAACGATGACAACAACCACATAGATGCAGGGGAGTTGATCAATGTAACTATCGATGGCGTTGACTACAGTGGAGAATCTGACATTACTGGTGCAGTATATGTAGACATTACCGGACTTAAAGAAGGCAAACATTATATGACAGTGAAATATCCTGGTTACAACGGATTGAAGGAATCCACTTGGAGTGCTATTTTGCAAATCGGTGAAAATGGTGAAAGTGAAGTTGAAACCATAACAGCCACTTCCATCAATGCTAATGCAATGAATGCAACTGCAAAAATATCCAAAACTCTATCCATTAGCTTGAAAGATGCAAATGGAAATGCCATTGCAAACAAAGTAATTACTTATTCCGTGAATGGCGTTACAAAAACAGCTACTACAAATGCTAATGGTGTGGCTAAAATCACTGTAAACAGAGTTGCAGGAACATACTACTATGCACTTTGTTTCCTTGGTGATGATGATTATAAAGCATCATTTAAAACCGTTAAGGTAACTGTCAAAAAACAAGCGGTTAAAGCTACTTTTGCTAAAGCTACTTTAAAAGTGAAAAAGGTCAAAAAAGTAAAATTCACTCTTAGAGACTCTAAAGGCAAAGCGATTAAAGGCAAAAAAATCACCATTAAAGTAAATGGCAAAACATTCTCTGCTAATACTAACTCTAAAGGTGTAGCTACAATCAAGGTAAAGGTAAGTAAAAAAGGCAAATTCACTGCAACCGCTAAATTTGCAGGTGACAACACCTACAAAGCAATTAGCAAAAAAGCTTACTTTACAGTAAAATAAGTATATGATTAGATTTTTGGGAATTTCTCAAAAATCTTATTTTCTTTTTTTCTTTTATTATCATTTCGCAAAAAACTATAATGAATACTCGATAAATAAAAAATTAATAATTTTAATATTAACGAACTATTTTTAAGCTCAATAAAAAAAAGGATAGAGGAAATCACTCTTCCACCATAATCAATTTTCCTGACTGGTCCTGATATACCTTACCCATTTCAGTGTATCCTTGACCGGATTTATTGCTTACATCAGGAGTCTCGTTCAATTGCTGGCCTTGATCCACTTCACTGACTTCACTCATCTGTTGCATGACATTCTGCTTTTCCTCTTGAGTCATGTCAGAGAAAATGACACCTTGCATATTCCATGAAATAACCAAAAACACCAAAAGTCCCACTGCAATAACCAGCATTGCATCAACTAAATTTGCAGTTCCAGACATGGGATCCTCAGTATCTTCAGACAATCTCTTTCCACCTTGACGACGTACCATCTCATTACCCCTAAAACATAGATTAAGTATCAGAATCGTATAGAATCGCATAAAATAAAATAATAGTAATAATAATCAAAAAATTATTTACCTCTAATTTCATCCTCTTTCTTTAACCTGTCCAAAACAGTATCAGCCAAAGCATCTAAATTGGAAAGATACTGTTCATACCATCGTCTGCGAATCTTTCCAGCCACATAAGCCACTGCCCCTGAACCAATACCTACAACAGTAGTGTCAAATGCAACTATGATAGCGCTTGCAAGAGTGTTTACATCTCCGCTTCCAAGTGCAGCAAGCCCAGGTCCCATTGGAATGAGTGTACCCATCAATCCAAGGGTAGGTCCAATTTTTGTTACAATGTCTGTTTTTTGAAGATTCTTTTCAATCTTATCCTGTTCCTCTTCAAATAACTTTCTAGCCAAAGCACGTCTAGTGTCTTCTCTTAAGTCTTTTGACTTTGCAATCTCTATTAAAACCACTTTTTGAGAATGTTGAATAGGAGCATTCTTTATAATGGCTTGAATATCATTTATGTCCTCACAATTAGCTATCCTATAAATCAAATCTCTGACTAATTTAACAGGCACTTTCTTATGAGAACTGTATTCTGAGATAAGACTTCCTATAATATATACTGCGAATACTGCAAATGCCAATAGAAATATGATTACTGGTATCTGCAAACTTTGAGATATGACATTCAATGCAGAAGTTAATATATCACTTCCTGGAATTACCGTTACCATTTCACCACCAAACAATAAAAAAATATCATTTCAATAAATTCAATATAATTATCAAAAAATCAAAACTTTATTAAAAAATCATTCCTTCGAGAAATCATGATTCCCATAATTGCAATTCCAATAGCAAGCAAAAATGTCAAGGCCAAGGAAGTTAAAGAGGGAATTGTCATGAATCTCATGGATTGATTGAATGCTTGAATTATATTAGGTATCAATATAGAGGACAAAAGGAAATAAATTCCTAAAAACAACATGAAATTTCCAATAACGATTGGATAAGGCTTTTTAAGGAATTTAACTATTAAATTAGATGCAAAATATCCTATCAATATCACCAAAACCATTGCAATGGCAACATACTGACTTAGTGAAAAGGCACCTAATCCAATTGTAGGAGCTGCCATTATAATGCTGGCTAAAATAGATCCAAAATAGCAAGGACAAGGAGCAACTAAAATCATTCTAGTAGTTCTCATGGTGTTGTTTTCATGTTTTTTCCACTCTTTAATTGTATATATTCCTGAAAAAATCATGATGATGGCCATGATTAGGTAAATAATAGAGTTATAGCTGTTAATTATTTCTGTAATTTGCTTTGTATATAAGGATGCAATAGCAGATAGAAGCATTATTCCTCCACCATAAGCTAAACACAATAGAGCCAAATTCCTTTTTGAGAGATTTGCCAATCCACTGGCTATTCCAAGCTTTGTGCCAAAAAGGATAACAGCTGCAAAAACCCCTAGTTGCCATAATGCACTTAATATATCCATAAAAACACCTGTAATTCAAAAAAATCATTTAATAATATATCGGTGTTTTAAAATATGTATTACAATATATAAATACATTCTTATCAAAGAAGAAAAAAAGTTAATTTTTTGATAAAATTAAAAAAATAAGTATATTATGAAGTTTTATTAATATGAAAATAAGTTACATTCAATAGAATATTTCAATTTATTTTTACAAAAACCTTATCTTTGCTTTTAGACTTACCGGATAATGCCAATCCATATTCAATGATCTCATTATCTTCAGTCTTTTTTACAGGGTAATCTGATAGAGAATACTCCCCTATCTGCTTGCCGTTTAAATGACTCAATTCCTTAATGACCTTATTGATTACAATCAATTCCTCTTTTTTGAAATCCATTTCAGGCCCTTTTAGGGAAAAGTATCTATTCATTATCTTTCCGCATGGCAATCTACGCTTTCCCAAGCTTATCTTATTTTCATTAACCAATTCCTCTATAGCCATTTCAAAATGAATTGGTACAGGGCCTCTTTCCTTCTTTATGTATGATTCATTTGTTATGGATTGGTTGAACTCCTTATAATAATTGAAGTCTGAAAAGTAAAGCAGCTTGTGAAGCACTGTTCTTCCAACAGTATTTTTGAAACCGCACTTGTAGATTATGAAATGCAATACGTTTTTGAATTTATCCTTATCAAATTCCATTTTAAACCCTCTTTGAAATTATATATCACAAATGAATTATTAAAAACTTTTTATTTGAACCTATAAAAGATAAAAAATAATGATTTAATTCAAAATAAACTTTTCATTAAAACTTAAAAAAGATAATCATTTCTTAATTTACTAACAATATACCATAAATATATATACTTTAAAAAGCATATTTTATATTGTTATAGACTATTTACTTTTTTTGAAACTGATTTATACTTATTTTGATAATATTTTCAAAAATTGATGAATAGGGAGGAATAATTATGGTAGAAGAAACTTTTGAAGAAGTATCCGCAATTTTAAAACATATTATGGAAAACCCAAGCGTACCACGTAATATCAGAAGAGCTGCAGATGAATCTTTCCAAACCTTAAATGATGAAAGTGAAGATCCAACTGTAAGAGCTAGTGCTGTAATCTTAAAGTTAGATGAAATCAGTAACGACCCTAATATCCCAGTTCATGCAAGAACCTTAATTTGGGAAATCTTATCTAAATTGGAAGCTATCACCGTATAAATTTTCCAATTTAATTTATTCTTTTTTACTATTTTTAAATATTTTAATAATTTTTTAACAATTCTCTATTTTTTACAATAATTTATCATTATTTTTCATTTTTTATAAAATTCTTAAGACATTAATATTTGCTATAATTAGCTATATTTCAATTAGATAGAATTATAGAAAATCTAGACGTGCATTTCAAGTGTAAAATTAATAGATTTTATTATTAAATAATTTTATTTTTATCAAAAATCTTCAAAATTAAAAACCTTTATAAGTAACGGATTTCATAACATAGAGTACATGCTATTTTTTAAGGGGTGAAATGTATGAACGATGAAAAATTTAATGAAAAATATGTAACTGTAATCTGTTTTAACCAATTTCATGGAAAGAAAATATTCAAAATTGGTTCTATTTTAAAGCTTATCAAAGAGCCGGATAATAATCATGACTCAGAGGCAATCAGAGTTGAAATGAGATATGCCGGCAAGGTAGGATACTTGGCTAACAGCACTAAAACTGTTGTTAGAGGTACCATGAGTTCAGGTAGGGTTTACGATAAGATTGATGATGAAAATGCATATGCAATCGTAAAGTTCATTTCACATCAGAATGTAATCGCTAAAGTCATCGAAGAGGATGAGCTTGCTGAACTTAGAAAAGATCCTGAAAATGATGTGAATTTCATTTAAGCATTTTATCAAAAATTAAAATTATAAATTATCTAATGCAAATTAGTTTGAATAGTATAAAACAAATACGGGGTGATAATGTGGAAAAATCAAACGAAAAACTTGAAAAGGGTGGAATTAATGAAGATTTAAAGAATATTGAAAACTTTGCATTCATTGACATAAACGGCACTAAAGTATCCATAGAGCTATTGGATAGCCAAAAGTATGAAAATGTTGAAGCAATTCCAATAAAGACTGATTTCTTTGGGAAAAAGGATTTCCTTACCATTAAGAAAGGTTATGAGATGGGCCTTGTTGAAATCAAGGAATTGGATAATTCAACTGTAAATACCGTTTCATGCAAAAACGATTCTGTTGTTCCACTTATATTGATTGATGGTGATGAGATTACCGGTGCAATGCAAAACCGTATCATAAATGACACCTTGCTTATTCCAGCTAAATCAAATATCAATATTCCTGTCAGCTGCACTGAACACGGCAGATGGCACACCAGAGGAGAAGGTGAGGCATCAAGAACCTTCAAGCCATCATTGTATTCTGCTAATCACAGTACAAGAAGCAGAAAATCAAGAGCTTCCTATGAAGACCGTGACTATCAAGGGGAAGTCTGGGATTCAATAAGTGAATTTGAATCCAGATCAAATTTCAAATCCATGACCAGTGCATTGAATGACAGTTATGAAAACCTTAAGGATAAGCAAAATGACTACTTAAGCAAGTTCCATATTGAAGATGGGCAAAATGGTGTTATCTTCATTGTGAATGGTGAAATCAAAGGATTGGAATTGTTCTACAATCATAGCATTTACAAGCAGTATCATGAAAAGCTCTGCAGAAGCTATATCATTGAAGCTATTGTAGAGAAGAAATCCGTTGACAATATTGACAGATTGGAGCTCATGAATGTTTTGGAAAACATTTCCGATAGCGAGTTCAAGTCCCAAAAATCCATTGGGCTTGGAGACAATATCAAGTTTTCAAATGATTTCGGATCTGGTTCAGGCCTTATCTGGGAAGATGAACTCATTCACATGACTTTCTTCAAGGATTTAGTAATTAATGAAGTTATCATATAACTTCATCTTTCTTATTTTTATAAGCTCTTTTTGCATCAATTAATCACTTATAAAGTAATATCCTTTTACACCATACTCTTTTTATTATAATCAAAATTAAAAATTAACATTCTTTTTTTAAAAAAATCAATAAAAATTAAAAAATAGTTCTTCTATAATTGAAGAAGAATAAGATCCATAAATACGAAAAAGAAAAATATTGTAATCAGGAATATGGTAAGTCTTGCAATGTCTATAGCATTTTCAATGCATTCTACTTTCAATGGATGCAAATTGTCACCTAATGTATAGACTCCCTCTTTTTCAAGTTGAATGTTCAATGCTCCTGCAACTGTTGCCATTGTATATCCTGAGTTTGGACTGTCACAGTTTCTTGCATCCCTTTGCATTATGTAATATGCCCCTCTCCAATTGAGAGCCAAGAATGCTGCAGATATTATTATTAAAAATCCGGATATCCTGGCCGGAATGTAATTCAATATATCATCCAAATGAGCAGGAACAAATCCAATGTTATAAAGCTCATCTGTCTTGTATCCAAGCATGGAATCCATGGTATCGACAACCCTATGGATCAATGCCGCAAGCACAGCCAATATAACAACAGTGAAATCATTGAATCCTAAAAGGAATGCTATTATACCGATAATTGAATAGTAAAAAATAGTTGAAACATATGAATCAGGAATGTTTTCAGTTAATGTTTCAATGATAGCGGATATGACATGCTCCTTATTCAATTCACTTGTCTTTCTGCTTACCAAGTAGCTAACTGCCTGACGTGCCTTTTTTAGATTGTTGTTTTTCAAGTCATTTTCCACATCACGTGCAGAATCAAGGAGCAGTTTAACTGAAAATGTTGATGACAACAACAATAGAGCCACTAGCTTGAACAGATATATCATTCCATCATTAAGATACATGAAATGCTTGATAAGTAGCATTGGCACTAATACGATAAGTGAAGAAACAGCTATTACACAGATTGAAACAATAAGTCCAGAGATCTTATTGTCATATTTGATGAAATATTTCTTGAAAAAGCTGATGATGTTTCCAATCCATACAACAGGATGCATTTTAGCTGGAAATTCTCCAATCAGCAAATCAAATGCCAAAGCAAACAAAAGTATTGTAAGCAGCATGTAAATTGAATTTGAGTAAAGTTCAGTTATCATTAAAATTAAATATATTAGCAAACTATATATAATTTATTGATAGTAAAAATTTAATTGAAAGTCCAAATCTTTTATTAATTTTTTATTTTAGATTTATATTAAAATTCATAAGAAATTTTACAATTAATTATTTTTATTTAATGGATGATAATATGGCAATAGATGAAGAGCAAATCAGAAACTGGTTATTGGAAGAGGATATTCTTCGTGAAAGAATTTATGATGAAAACGCTAATTTTCATTATATAATTAACTTTCCAAGCAATAATACAATGGACATAATAAATCCTAAAACAAAAGAGGATGTATTGATAATAGGATGTGCAACTGAGGTTTCCCAAGAAGAGCAAGACATTATCAAAAGCACTCCTAAAGATATCAATCAGGAATTCATTTGGAATGTGAGATTTTCATTGAATGAAATGCTTCTTGATTTTGAATTAGAACATCCGAATGACCAATTGACAAGATTCATCATTACAGAAGATATATTTGAAGATGGGCTCTCAAAACATGTTCTTATTAAATCAATAAAGAAAGTATTCAAAGGAAAACTTCAATGCATATGGATTCTTGGTAAAACATATGGATCTATTAAAAGCAGTAATAAAATTGATTTATGATTAAATATTTTTTATTATATTTTTTTATTATTATCATTTATTTTTTATAATTTATTGTTTAATTATTTTCAATGAATTTTTTCTATTTTTATGCTTGTTGATTTCCTATTTTATTCCTACTTTTTCCATGATTTTTAGAGAGTGAGAGGTGTGTTTCTAGTGAAACGATTTCGAGGGTCTTGAAAGACTCGACGGGTCTATTTCAATTGTATTCACTTGAAATTTAACTCTCTGTCTTTTTTTAAAAAATTCTTCATTAAAATTCTTCATTAATGATTTAAAGCTCAAATAATGATTTTTGATTTTTTGATGAAAAAATTTTACACTTGAAATACATCCCTTCATTTTCGTTTTTTACCAATTTTGCTTTCACTTGAAATGGTACTCTCTGTCTTTTTTTAACTATTTTTTACAAATATTTTACTTTTTAAGCCTCAGGAAATTATTAAATCATTGTTAAATAATAAATAGCTTGTAATTTTCAAATCAAAAGATAACTTTTCATTAATTTTAAAAAATTATAATAAATTTATTGAATTATTCTAATTGAAGTGAAAATTTGAATTTATTTTAAAATAGACAATCATTTCAACTGTAAAATTGGTTTATAAGAATTTTAAATTCTTTATTACACTTGCAATTCAGCTAATATTATTAAAGTTTTTCCATTGTTTGAATTTTTGAGAATGTTCTTTAATTTTGAAATAATAAAAAGGTTTAAATATATAGTATGATAAACAATAGTAATACAGTTGAAATTTTACTATTGAAAATGAAAATTTCTATTTTTTAATATCTTAAACTTAATTTTTCTAAAATTTTAAATTTAATTTTAGATCTTATGCTTAATTTTTATTAAAAAGGGTTATTTTAAATTCTGCAACACATTTCAGACTTTAAAAAACACATTATTTATTTATGAGATGATTATTATGAGTGACAATATTTTCGAAGGGCTTGATGAATACTTGCCTCTTGACGATAACATTTTCAAGGATAAGAAACCTTTGGATCATCGTTATTTACCTGATAACTTGCCACATAGGAAAGAACAGATTACAGCCATTGCAAGATACTGGGTAGAGGCATTGAAGGGAACTACTCCATCAAACATTACTATTTATGGTAAGACAGGAACCGGAAAGACAGCAGCTGCAAAATTTGCTAGAGAGCAATTGATAGAAGCAGCTCGTGACAAGCCTGTTACCCTTTCAGTTGAATATGTAAGATGCACAGATTTCAATACAGAGTATCAGGTTCTTACCTATTTATGTCAAAAGTTAGGAAGGGAAGTTCCAAATCGTGGATGGACAAAAGGCGAAATTGTAAATGCATTTAGAGATGTCCTAAAGAGAAATGTATTTGGAAGAAACCGTATCTTGATTGTAATTTTAGACGAAGTGGACATTCTTCTTGAAAAGGATGGTGATGGATTGTTGTATACCCTTACCAGAACAGACAACATTGCAATTTTGTCAATCAGTAATTACCTTAACTTCAAGCAATTCATTAAGCCAAGAGTTGCAAGCAGTCTAATGGATAAGGAGATTGTATTCCCACCTTATGATGCAGAGCAATTGGCTGACATCTTGAATGAAAGGTCAGAGCTTGCATTTTATGAAAACACTCTTGAAGACAGCGTAATTCCATTATGTTCAGCTATGGCTGCAAAAGAGGAAGGGGATGCAAGATACGCTCTTGACTTGTTGGAAAGTGCAGGAGACATTGCAATCGACAAGGGATCTGAAAAGGTTTTAGGCCAATATGTGCGTGAAGCTAAAGATGTCATTGAGTACAACAAGGTAAAGGATGTTATTGTTACATTGCCTACCCAACAGCAAAGGGTACTTGCAGCTATCTTAAGATTGACTCAGGAAGGAGAGGAAATCACTTCAGGTAAGTTATTTGAGGCTTATAAGGAGATTTCAAAAGGTGATGCTGTTACCTATAGAAGAATCTTTGACTTTGTAAATGAGTTAGAGATGTTAGGTATCATTTCCACAAACACTGTATCAAAAGGCAGAGCTAAAGGTAGAACCAATATCATTAACTTGCAAATTGATACAGATCTTTTGGAAGAGAATTTGTATAGTGTTTTATAGCCCAGCTTTTCCGCTCCTTCGGAGCGCAAAACCTGGACCAAAATTTTCCAAACTTTTGGAAAAAGTTTGATCAAAATTCTTTCCTATAGATGAAATAAAATCATCTTTTCTTTTTTTAACTTTTTTTTCAATTTTTATATTTTATTCATTCCTACTTTTAATATGAAATTTACATCCTGCACTCTAAAGTAATCATAATTCAATTCATCATTTGATATTAAAACATCGCTCATATTCTTTGGAATGGCCACTAAAACAGTTTTAAAATCATCAATTCTATTTTTTGGAACATTAAAATGTATAGAGTATATTTCTCCAGAAGAATTTTCTAAATCTTCCAAAAAGAAGGGATTTAATTCAATGACTTCTTGATTTAAAATTTCCTCATTTTCGCTTGTTCTATTAAGACTTTCTAAGATCCAATAAGTGCCTGTGTTCTTCACACATTCATCACTAATTAAATAATAATTATACGCATCTAAAGATTCTTTATAGACTCTAAAGTTTTTACAAAGCCAAAGAGATCTTCCATCATTTGAATGATTAGTTAAATTAGGATTAGTGTCATGATTACAAAACATATCTTTGTTATAATCATTTCCAAACAGCTCGAAGTCATTGAAATCATACACTGCAAAATTTGAATAAAAGTCACATTTCACAGTTCTATTCACAGTCACAATGTCATTATCATTGACATTATCATTCTCATTACCAAAATCATATCCCATCTCTATAGGCCTTATTTTACTGTTTAAAGGATAAATAGCCATTGAACTATGAACACTATCATTAAACATGTTTTCATCTACAAGTGAATTGTAATTGTTTTTGATTTTCATCAGCTTATTGTATGAAATAGCATTTGACATTATCATTTCACTACTTGCACTTTCATCAAAAAACTCACCATTCTCCACATTCTTATTCTTGATGGCAAGACCCGGAATGATGTTCTTTGAAACAATTCCATTATTCAATCTCTCATCTTCCTCCCAATTTTCAGGATTTCCAGGATTGTTCAAAAGATAATCAGATGATTCGATAGCAATAGCTTCAAGAGATGAAAGTTCTTCTTCAGTTAGCATTTTTTCATTAAGGCCATCACTTAGATTAGAAATTATCCCTATTATGAAAATGAGAACTATGATTGATAGAAGCAGTTCACTGGAGTACAATAGGCCGTATTGGTCCTTGATTATATCACCCATAATATCAACTCCTAAAATCCACTCATTCCATACTTGACCTTATGGCCATGAGGGTCAAGATACAGAATCTCATTCAATCCATTTTCACTATTATAGATAACTTCAACTCCAGGATAAATGTCATCACTGAATATTACATGGTCTGATCCGCATGCAGAGACACGGCCTGTTTCATTTGTCTTTTGAGGATTAATAAACGTTTCAAAACCGTAATGCTCACACCCTCCCTTTCCTTCAAGTCTGCATAGATAACATGCTCCATCTCTGCTTTCATGATAATATCCATTGTCCCTACAGTTTTTCATAACCTTTCCATTGTCATCTCCATGATGCTTGTAAGGGTCAAATGGACATTTTCTAATAATCAATGGAGAGTTGGCATTAACATAAAAAGAGTAATTCTCCACACCATTCGATCTTAAGAATTCAGATAACGAATCACCATAATAGTAGTCAGTGTCATTCAAGCTAAGGCCATGATAGCCTTTGCAATACAGCAATGGAACAGGATCCTTTAATCCAATGCAATCCACATCTGAAGATGCAATATTCTCAAAATAATAATCCCCTTTCACACTTCTTATGCATGTCTTGAATTTGTAGGAGAAGGGGTTGGATGTATTTTCAATAGCTATTAGAGAAGAGTTTATTTGAATATTATAGTTGTCATAGTATTGCTGATTGTAATCAGATAATTTCCCATCAACAATTTCCTTCAAATCGCCTTTGGAATCCAAACATGGCCTTTTATTCTTCATGACTTCTTCACTGAGTTCCTCAAGGGATTCTCGCTCCAAAATTGGAAGATTTCGAATATAATCATTCATGACATATTGGTAATTATTTGAGGAAATGATTTCATGGCTTTCATTCCTTTCTTCAATTGCAATGTTCAGGACAATTATTGAGAGCAAGAGGAAACCGATTAGAAGCAAGCTGCTTGTAATTATTGAAAAATTTCCGTTCTCATCATTGAAAGCAGATTTTATTGAATTTTTTCCATTATCCTTATCCTCATTATTTTTATTTATTTTTCTTTTAAATCTCATTAATAGCCTTATTATTAAAAATAATATTTATATCTTTCTCAATTTTAATTTTAATCTTTTAAAATCATTATAATTTAATAAAGATACTGTAAATTACTTTTTGATTATAATTTTTCAATCTTGTTATAATTTAATGATTTGTTGAAACTTCATTTGGTAAAGAATAGCCATTTAACTTAAAACTTTATTATAGATGAATTATAAATAAAATAGTGTTATAAGTAAAGATAATATTTATTAACTAAAAAATTAAAAAATAAATAAAAACAAAAATAATTAATGAAATTTTTAATCATTTTCATCATGCTTATTATATTAGGAGGAATTTAATGTCTGATACTGTAAGAACCTGGCGTCATATCCAACAAAGATATAACCTTGTTGGATCCAAATGTACTACTTGTGGTCAAGTGTTTTTCCCACAAAGAGTAATCTGTCCTGATTGTAGAAGAAAAGGAAACATTGAAGATATCCAATTTTCAGGAAAAGGAAAAATATTTACCTATTCTGTAATTAGAACACCTACTTCTGACTTCAAGAAAATAGCTCCTTATGCTGTAGCTATCATTGAGCTTGAAGAAGGTGCAAAGGTAACTGCACAAATCGTTGACGCAGATGTTGATGATATTCAAATCGGAGACCCTGTAGAAATGGTCTTTAGAAAAATCCGTGAAGACGGCCCTGATGGTGTCATTTCATACGGATTCAAATTTAAGATTGTAAAATAAGTTTATTTTAAAATAGCAATTTTGCTATTTTATTTTTTATAAATCTTTAGTAATACTTTTTTTAATATTTTTATTAAAATATTATTACTTAGAAATTATCTTAATTTTAATTTAATTAATTATTAACAAAGTTTATTAACTATAAAGCAATAATTTATAGTATAAAACAATTTAAGTAAAATTCACGAGGAATTTTCAGTTTTATGATGGTTTTATTAAAGTATTACTAATCATGGAATATGGAATATATTGATAATATTTATATGTGATTATTATGAGTTATGAAGATACTGCCGTATTATTATTAAGTCATGGAAGTACTCTTCCCTATGCAGAGGAAGTTTTTAAAAATATATGCGCTAAATTCAAGGCAAAGACAGAATTTGATGCTGAAGTAGGCTACATGAAAGTTGCAAAGCCAAACTTGCCACAGGCAATTGAAATTTTAAAGGAACGTAACCCTGATTTAAAGCGCATTATAGCCACTCCTGTATTTTTGGCTGCAGGAATTCACACTAACATTGACATACCGATCATTCTTGGCCTTGAGCCTAAGGAAGTGGACCCAAGACAGCCTGATGGAAACTATCCTGAAGGACATTACTTATACGGTCTTGAAGAGGTTGATTTCGATGGAGAATTAGACTTATTAGGTCCAATAGGCCCTAATCCAAAGCTATTGAAAATAATCAACAATAAAATAAGCGGCGCACTTGAAGAGTCAGAGCTTGACGCAGATGCAAAAACCGGAGTATTATTGGTGGTGCACGGAAGCAGATTGAATTACAGCAAAGAGTTCATTACAGACTTATTTGGACAATTTGAAGCTCAAACTGATTATCCATGTGACTTTGGATTCATGGAACTTGTAGACCCTAACATTCCAACTTCAATCAACAAGCTTGTAAGCGAAAACGAAGTTGAAAGACTGGTTGTCGTTCCAGTGTTCATTGCTCCTGGAGCACACACCACAAGGGACATTCCAACAATTTTAGGATTCATTGAAGATGATGGAACTGGCCATCACCATCACCATCATCATGACCATGGGCATTCTCACTCTCATGACCATGATCACAGTCACGACCACGACCATGATCACGGCCATAGTCATTCTCATGGACATCATCACCATCATCATGGCCATGACGATGTCAAAATGGAATTTGATGGGGAAATATTATACCCAGACCCAATCTGTGATGATGACATCTTAATCGAAATCCTTGAAGATATGGTTAAAAAGGCATTAGAATAATCATATTCTAATTCCCTTATTTCTTTTTTTTAAATGTAGTGTTTTTTCTATACTCTTGGTCTTTTTTTCTTTTTTTCAATTTCTATCCTCTTTTAGTAAAAATTATTAATGGTCTTTTTTTAAATATAATATTGAAATATCATAAAACTAAATCATGGGGTATTTTATGCATAAGAAGTTTATGGATGAAGCAATCAAGGAGGCTGAAATATCATTGTCTGAAGGTGGAATACCTATTGGTGCAGTTCTTGTAAAGGATGATGAAGTAATATCCAGAGGCCATAACAGACTTATACAGAACGATTCAGTAATTCTTCATGGTGAAATGGATGCAATTGAAAATGCAAAGGGCCTTGATTATGATGATTATAGAAAATGCACCATTTATACAACACTTTCACCTTGTCCAATGTGTTCTGGAGCAGTGCTCCTATACAATATTCCAAAAGTTGTTATAGGTGACAACACAACCTTGATGGGTGCTGAAGATCTGTTGAAGGACAATGATGTTGAAATCATCGTTCTAAACGATTCAAGATGCAAGGAGCTATTTGAAAGCTTTGTAAGTGAAAACCCAGGAGTTTGGGAGCGTGAGCTTGCAAAGGTAGGAAACACTACAGAACTAAAGAAATGATATGTGGTAATATGGAATCAGTCATTACAAACGAAAAGGATGAAAGGTTCATTGAGCTTACAAGGCAGCTGGACAATGAATACTTCTTCAAGCTTGGGGATGTGGTTGAAAGATATTTGGACTACAATGCATTGACAGATCCACATATTGTAATCCTTGCCTTGAATTGGGGAAGGCCGATTGCATGTGCAAGCTTCAGATTGATTGACAAGGACACAATCGAAATCAGAAGGGTCTATGTCAAGAAGAGATACAGAAGAAAAGGGATTGCATATAAGCTTATAAAGCAGCTTGAAAAATTGGCAATGGAAGAGAATTTCAAGTACTCTGTTATTGAAACAGGCAAGGACAATGAGGCAGCAATCAATCTCTATAGAAAACTGGATTATGAAATTGTCGATAATTTCGGCATCTTTGAAGGAGACGATTTGTGCATTTGCATGAAAAAACAGTTCAAGTCCCTGATTTTCTAGTTCAATTATATTTTTTCCTAAAATTTTACTCTTTTTTTAAAACATTTTTTATATTAAAAAAATCAAATACTTTCATATGAAATCAAGCCAAATCAAAGTCTCTGAAATTGGTGAGAAAGGCCTTATTGAAAGAATAATAGAAAAATCCAGAACATGTTCATCTTGTGGATTTGACAACAACACTGACCTTTCCAACTTTGCCACATCAATTGGAGACGATTCTGCACTTACAAATGTTGATATGGATGACAATAGCTATTTGGTCTCTTCTACAGACATGCTGATTCAATCAAGCCACTTCCCAAAAGGCATGACTTATTTTCAAATGGGATACAAGTCAGTAGTGGTCAATGTAAGCGACCTTGCTAGCATGGGTGCAGAAAACATAGGATTCCTATTGAACATAGCCATTCCAAAAGACATGCTGCTGGATGACTTTGATGATTTGATCTGTGGAGTCATCAGGGCTTGTGACAATTACAACATTCCTCTTATTGGTGGCGACACCAACGAGGCAAATGAGATAATAATTTCAGGAACAGCCATTGGCCAGGTTGACAAAAATAAGGCCTTGATGAAATACGGATTTGAAAAGGGAGACCTGGTTTGCATAAGCGATGAATTGGGATATGCCGCACTTGGCTTTGAATTGTTGGCCCTTAAGGAAAAAGACCTAAATCTCTATCAGGAAAAGATAGAAAAAATCAAGGAAATAGATTCAACAATCATTGATTTGGCTCTTCTAAAGGCATTAAAGCCAGAAGCGAAATATGATGAAGGCCATATTTTAAGAGAACATAACATAGCCAAAAATAGAATTTCTGCAACAGACATTACAGATGGTCTTGCAAGCGAATTTTATGAAATCTTGAATTCAGATAAAAAGTATTGTCATGACAGCAATTCATCAAATTCCTATACTAAAGGAATAAGAATCTATGAGGAAAAGCTTCCTGTAGAGGATGGATTCAAGGAAATAGCCAATATATTGGATTTAAGTTACCTTGACCTGTTCCTACATGTAGGTGAGGATTTTGAATTTCTGTTTACAATAAACGAAGAAATTAAGGATCAATTGTCAACAGAAATGAATTATTATGTTATAGGTGAAATCACTGACAATAATACAGTTGAAATAGTACTCTCAAATGGTCAGATTGAAAAAATAAGCTCAAGAGGTTATCAACATCTCAAATAGACAATGCTTAACCTTGTTTCATTAATAGAATTTATCCCATGTCATAAAATTTCTAACAAATCTATCAGGTGTTTTCATGATGAAGGAATCCAGCTTTTACACTAAACTATATGAAGATAATTCATCAGCTGAAAAAACAGTCCAATGCAATCTATGCGGTAGGATGTGCAGAATAGCTGATGGTGGTTTAGGGTTCTGCAAGACTCAAAAAAACATGGATGGAAAATTGTTTTCAATCAACTATCAGAGAATCGCTTCTTGCCACACTGATCCTATCGAAAAGAAGCCTCTCTATCACTTTTTGCCTGGTTCTTCAACATACTCAATAGGTGGTTTTGGGTGTAATTTCTCATGTTTGAACTGTCAGAACTATATGTTATCCATGAATTCTTATGATGAATTCAACTCAACTAAAATACTGCCAGAAAACATCGTTAAAAATGCCATTAATGACAATTGCCTATCGATTTCTTGGACCTATAATGAACCTACACTATACTTTGACTTCGCCCGTGAAACCTCTTTGATTTCACATAAGGAAAATCTTAAAAATGTATATGTTTCAAATGGCTATATGAGTGAAGAGTCCTTGAGCGAAACTTTAAAATTCATTGATGCATTCAACATTGACTTGAAGTTCTTTGATGACAATCTATATAGGGAAATATGTGGAGGCAAATTGGACATTGTACTTGACAATCTGCATGCCATTCATCAAAGCAAGTCACATTTGGAAATAACAACCTTACTGATCAATGACCTGAACACTGATGAGGATCACATAAGGTCAATCTGCAGTTTCGTATTGGATGAATTGGGAGAGGATGTTCCCATTCACTTTTCAAGGTTTTTCCCAATGCATAAGATGAGCGACAAGAGTCCTACAAAAATAGATTATCTCATAAGGGCTAAGGAAATAGCTGTTGATATGGGAATTGAATACGTTTATTTGGGAAACATGCCTGCTGACAACAATAGCTATTGCCCTAATTGCGGTGAGCTTCTCATTGCAAGGGAAAGGTATTGCAACAGAGATAAAAATAGAATAGAAAATGGCCATTGTGCCAATTGCGGCCATAAGTTGAATTTTGTTTTGAAATGATAAATAAAAAGAATGTTTTTTTATTTTTGATAGTAGCCATTATCGTTAGCTACTTTTTTGGAGATTGATTAATTGCCTTTAATCAATTCCACAACTTTTTTTGAAGCGGTTCCATCATCGAACTGATTGTATTTCTCATTGAATTTTCTGTACTTTTCACCAAACTCATCATTGTAGGCATTGACATCAAAATTCTTCAGTAGCTCAATCAATTCCTCATTTGTCTCGACTTTAGGTCCTGGCGCTTCTTCAAAAATGTCAAAATAGAATGACCTAACGTTTTTAGTGTAATCGTCAATGTCATAAGTGAAATAGATCATAGGCCTTTTCAATATGGCATAGTCGAACATGACAGATGAATAGTCTGTTATCATGATGTCTGAAATGAGGTAAAGTTCCTGAATGTCCCATTCCTCATCGCATTCTATAATGAAGTCATCGTATTTGCTCCAGTCAATGCTTTTGTCCTTTACCAAATAGTGGAACTTGACTATCAAGGTAAAGTCATCCTTGAAGTTTTCATGCAATGCATCAAAATCCATAGTGCTTGCAAACTTGTATTCCCCTGCCTTTGTGTACTGGTTGTCTCTCCAGGTTGGGGCATATAGGATCACTTTCCTGTCTTTTGGAATATTGAGCTTCTCCTTAATTTCCGCAATGTCTGATTCATTGTTCTTTTCAAACAAGACGTCATTTCTAGGATATCCTATTTCGAGCATTTCACCCTTGAAGTCAAATGCCTTTCTGAATATTTCGGAGGAGTATTCATTTTGTGAGAGAAGGTATTGCCACTCTCTTGTATTCCTTTTGAAGTCTTCACGATACCTTTCAACATCGGTATTTCCGCTCATGTCCAGTACATCCATATCCAATCCCAATTTCTTAAATGGGGTTCCATGCCATGTCTGGATGTATCGTGTATTCTTGTTTTTCCTTAGGTAATACAAATGCCTTGAGTCAAGGACCCAGACACCGCTTCTTAGAGTATAGAATAAGTATTTGAAAAAGGACCTTTTCACCTTGATTGCCTTTCCAGGAATTTCAATGTCTGTATTTGAAAGGGACCATACGCATTTGTACTCATCATCAAGGCCTTGATTTACCATCTCTTCGTAGATGTATCTTGGGCTTCCTGCATAATTGCGGCCACTGCTTGATTCAAATAGGATGACCTTTTCATTTGAAGGGATAATGTATGATTCCAATATGTAAACAGCTCTTACAGAGTATTTAGCAATATCCTTCATGATTTTTTTAAAGTTCACCATCATTATACCTTCTATTTGTTTTAAGTCTTCTATCCTTCCAATTCTTTTACAAGCTTTTGTGCATTTTCCCAATCCTTATGGTCATCTATTTCAGTCCATTTAAGGCCGTTTGTCAAGACAAAGTCTATGGTTTTGATTTCACTTAAGTCCTTGTATGCATAATCATAATAATTTTGAGGATCTTCTTGAATCAATTCCTCTAAAATCCTATTGAAAACAGGAATATCTTCAGCTATTACCTTAGAGACTCCTATGAATTCTCCAGTGGATGATGGGATATCCAACCCTTTTCCAATTGAATTGATCTTGCCGTTAGCCATTGTCTTGTCTTCATTGAATGATTCATCATCAATTATAAGCTTGAAAGATTCTTCATCAAGTTCCTTGAAGTTATCGATTATCATTCCTGTATTGTTTGAATCGGCTATTCTGGAAATTATTTCAGGGTCAACAACATTGTCTCCATTGATTAAGACAAAGTCATCCAGATCGTTTTCCTCAATGAAACTGCTTGCAATGTATGTTGATACGGAAGTGTTGGTGACATCGTATTTTTCGTTTGCAATGGCCTTTATTTCTATATCATACTTTTCAGCTATTTCAGGACATAAGTCAATGACTTTTTCCTTGTTGTAGCCAACTACCACTATGAATTTGCTTATTTCTGCATCGATGCAGTTTTTAATCATTCTTTCAAGCAAAGTGACTTCATTTATTTTCAATAATGTTTTTGGAATATCTTTAGTGAGGGGCATCAGTCTTGTACCCATTCCTGCTGATAATATAACACCTATCATTCTATCACATTTATAAACATAAATTTTTTGAATAATTCTATAATTTTCAATGACTAAATATTTTTCATTTTATCTGCCAATCTAACTGCAAGTCTTGATTTGTACTCTTCAATTTTCTTTTCTAATTTAATGTTTTTCTTTTTAAGTTTATCATTATTTTGTTTTAAAATTTTGTTTTTTTCAGTTAAATTAGTATTTTTGTTTGTTAGATTTTTATTCTTTTTTGTTAATTTTTTGTTTTTGTTTGTTAGATTTTTATTCTTTTTTGTTAATTTTTTGTTTTCTTTGATTAATGTTCTATTGGATATTTTTAATTCTTTCTTATCATTAGTTAATTCATATATTTCAATATTATTCTCATATAACTCATCAAATATATTATAGAAATCATTTGATACTAGAAACTTATTTCTAGTATTTACAAAGTATATTTTTGTATGTTGACTATAGAATTCATATCTTTTATTAAGTTCAATAATTTTAAATGTTCCATCTACTTTTATTTCCCATTTTCTTACGGGGGCATTTAAAATATCTACATATGGAATGGTAAACTTAATATTAAATTCATCATCATCTTCCTTTTCGGATTCAACTTGATAATAGATCTTTTCAAAACTTATTACATTTTCAAGAAACATATTATCTATTCTTTCATTTGAAACCCCATATAATTTAAAAATGCCATTATCAAATTCAATATCATGTATCTGCATATTTAAATTGTTAGTTGGGCGTATGTTCATGAAAAATAATCTGTTGGTTTCAATCCCAATTTCTACATCAAAATTTTCAAATTCTATTATTTCTCTTTTTGAATTTATTAAAAAAGATTCTTTTTTGAAATCGGCTGTTATATATTCTATCTTAATTTTCAAATGATCTTTTTCAAAAAGCAAATCGATAGGAATGATAATTTGTTTTAGTTTCTCTTCTGAAGTAACTTCATCGTCTATTTTTTCATAAACTTCTAAAGAATATTCATTGTTATTTCTGTCAACAAGTTTTGCTTTTGTTTCGTGAGGATAATTATAATTTAAATAATTTATTTTTTCATTAAAATTTATATAAATACTCTCGTCATCAAAAGTAATTTCTTCTCTTTTTACAATAAGTTTTTCATATTCTGCATCTTTTTTAAAATCTATGTATTTTATGTAGTCATCATCTAGACCATCTGGAATATGAGGATTTTTCATTAATTCTTTATATTTTTTTGAAAAATTTTTTAAACCGATATAATCCTTATTTTTAATCATTTTATACATAATTCTTTTTGCAGAATTTAAACTTTCCAACATTTCTGCTGGAATGATATTTAAAATTTTATTTATTTCCTCAAATATTTCCTGATAATATTTCTCATCATATTCATAAAAGATTCTTAAGTAAATATTCAAATCATAATTAATCCATCTAAAAAACAATTCATTTTTAATATCATCATTAAAATTTGCATTTTCAGCTATTTCGTAACATGAATTGATCATATTTATACGATCTTTAAAATTTTTTATATCACTATACTGTTGGGTAATTGAAAAATTAGAATTTTCTCTTTTCCTCCAATAATAGAAAATTTCTTTTGTCAATGAGATTTTTTCTGCAAGGCCATATGCCCCTAAAGCAAATATAACATCTTCATAATACTTTTTTTCTTTAATGAATTTCAAATGGTTTTTTTCTAAAAATTCTTTTTTATAAAGTTTATTTGTGACAAAGGTATCCCATATGAGTTCTGGCATATCCTCAAGCTTTGCGGAATCAATTGTACCTATGATGTTTTTAAAAGCATTATTGTAAATGTAACTATCAGTGATATTGTATCTTCTCATTCTAACGCCAAATAAACTAAGAAAATCTGAATTATTATTTTTAGCTATTTCATATGCCCTTTCATATGTAGTTGGCAAGACGTAATCATCAGAGTCTAAAAAATGGATATATTCCCCCTTTGCCAAATCAATACCTAAATTTCTTGCGATACCAGGACCTTCATTCTCTTTATGGTATGCATAAAAGTTTTCATAGTCTAGTGCATATTTCTCTATTATGTATCTAGAACCATCAAAACTACCATCATCAATCATTAAAATTTCCATATCTTTTATGATGGTTTGATTTAATAAAGAATTTAATGTATCTTCGATATATTCTTCAACATTATAAATAGGTATTATTACGGATATTTTAGGATTTCCCATTTTTTCACGTTTTCCTTGAAAGTTTATTGGTGTATTCCTCTTCCATTAATTATCTTTACAAATAATCAGCTTAAATTATTCTACATAATATTCTTGTTTTTTTATTTTCTGAATTTTTTTAAGCAATTTTTTATTTTTTTTCAATAATACATTTTCTATTAATGTATCTATATCAGGATTAATCGAATAAGTCATTCCTACTTTGGAATACTTTCTTAATGATGAAATTATAGGTTTCAATTTACTGTAAACTATATCTAATTCTTCTTCATCTTCCAAATTATATTTTAATAAAGTATCAGTTTTGTCTTTTGAATATTCTATAAATTTCACCTGATCATCAGTCATATTAACTAGATGCCATAGATCTTTAGTTGTTTTCCTTTCCCTATTATATTTACTTGCTTCTTCTGTAATTTCTTCTTCCAGTGCTTTAGCTTCTAAGATCAAATCATTGGATTCTTCAATGATGTCTTTATAACTAGTTTTTGTATCGATTATTACTCTAACACCATCTTTTTTAAATTTAATCTTTTTTTCTTTAAAATTTTTTCCAAAAATCTCACTGAAATATGTATCAGCAGATTTAGGTAATGATAATTTTATATTATCAACTTCGTATTTCTGTATTTCCTTTAATGATTCTGTAGTTATTTCTTTATTAATAATACGGACTTTTGAATATTTTTGAATATCTTCCCATTTGTCTATGAATATGTTCTTTTTAACTTCATTATAATAGCGTTTTCCTCCACCAGTTAATGAGTAAGGGATATTTAATACTTTTTGAGCTAATTTTTCTCTCCAAAATTTATTGCTTTCTATTCTTTTATTTAATTTTTGACGAAGTTTTCTTTCTTTCTTTAATTTTGGAGTCCATCCTTCAATTTTATTCCCATTTAAATCCATTGCTTTACGAATCGGATATATGCGTACTTGAATTCCATGATGAATTCTATTATCAATATTGACAACATTGAAGTAAGTGGTATTTTTATTTCCATATGAAACATAAAATGGATTATATTTAGGGCTATTAAAAATTCCTTCCACGTATCGATTGTTTTTGTATTCTTTTTCGATGATTTCACAAAATCTATCTATATCCCCTTGGGTCATTGCAACAGAAACATCTATAGGGCCATTTTTTATAGTGTGGTTAAGATAAGCATTTAACCCATTTTCGCCTGCTAAAACATAGTTTAAGTTATTTTTTAAACAAATTTCTTCAATTTCTTGAAGTAATTCTATTTGTATATCTGTTTTAGTTTTCATCTTCTAACCCCTCAATCAAGTCACGTTCAATATCGGTACGACTAATTCCCACTTCATCTTCAACTTTTTGCCAAATAATACCATTTCTAGTATTATAGATAGCTTTATTATAAAGGTTCATTGCTTCTTCTTTTTTACCACAATCTAATTTTGCTTTAGCTTGTATAGCCATTATTTCTCCATCAAAAGGATACAGTTCTAATGCTTTCCCACATAATTCATCAATTTCCTTATAATCCGCTTCGTTCATGGCTTTGTTTTCCATTACCCATATTTTTGCACGGTAGATATCTAGTAAATCAGAATATGATTCCTCATATTTTTCAATTAATTCTTCAACCAATCCAACATCCTTTTTATCGTAACGAGCTATAGATAATTCTCTACAGATATTTATAAGATTTTCAATTTCGATTAATTCATCATCAAGTGTTTCGCCTTGATCTTTATAGATTTTTAAATATCTATTTCCATCGAAATATTGCCCTTTTTCAATAAAGCATAATAATAATGTTTTCAGATTTCTTTTTGATATTGGGACAAATATATTATATTTTTTTACATCTCTCCTTAATTGCAAGTTGCAAAAATCATTAAATTCAACTAATATGCTTTCATAATCTTTTTCTTCTAATAAAGAACATAAATATTCTTCATTTTTGTTAAGATTTTTTACAATTTCTTTTGATTCAACATTTACATTAATTTTAGCAACCAAGTAATCTACTTTTCTACGTTTATAGAACATATTAGCGTTTCCATGTTTAAGAATTCTATATTTTTTCAATACTTCCTCACGATTGATTTTTTCTAAATAACGACTAGTGTATTCTTTAAAAGGCATGGATAAATTTGTAATTGGACTACGAACAACTTGATCTTCTACTTCTGGCACATACATCCAACTATCTCCATAAGCAATTCTTAACATGGTTTCAGCATATTTGCTTATAGGGAATTCTCTTCCTTCAAATAATCCAATCCTACTTTCTTCAAGGTGTTCTTTATTGTATGTATATATAACATTCCCCCAACGCATACAATATCTCTCAGATTCTTCAAGTGAATAATTTTGCAATTTATCTGATAGTTCTTGAAGAATTTTCTCATCTCCTTCCTTTTCAGCTCTTTCATAGTATTCTTGATATAATTTGTAATGCTCTTCCCATTCTTCTAAAGATAAATTTCTACACACTACAAAAAATGGAGATAATATTTCAGTGTAAACCCTCAACAAGTCTATAAATTCCTGTTGTTCTTCTTCGTCTTTAGGCATTGGATCCAAAATTAATAATTCTAGATGTTGACCACAAGCTTTTCCAGCTAATGATTGTGTTTTATAAATAGTTGTTGTTTCATTATTAACATATCTAGGTATAGGGTTACGATAATATTTTGTGTTTTCATGATAAACAAAGGATCTTCCTTCAGGCAAAACATTTTCTTCTGTTTCTAATACATTTCTTAACTTATTCCAATTGTCTCTAGTAATATATAAATCCATATCATCGTCCCATGGCAAGAAACGATGGTGTCTTACGGCTCCTAATGCAGTTCCTGCTGCTAAAAAATAAGTTATATCATATTTCTTACAAATATCATCAAATTCGGTTAATAAGTTAAACAGATTTTGTTGTAAAATGTTCATTCTATTCAAGTAAATTCTCTCCTTTATATAAAATATGATAATAAAATAAAATAAATTTTTCGATGGTTTCATCTTCTTTTTTTTAATGAAAATTTAATTGTTCATTTTATATTTGCTTTGCAACAGATTTCATAAATTTTTCATTTTATGAATAGTTTTATATTAAATTAATTAAAAAAATAGATATGAAGATTATGAGTGATGATTCAAATGATTATACCATGTAATGATGAAAATATTGAAACTGTTTTTGAATATATTGGTGAAGATTACGGGAAATGTTTATACATTTATATTGATTTAAAGAAATTTGGACTTGATGATGAAAATTTCAATGTTTGGATACAATGTGAAAATGAGGAGATATGTGCTATCATTAGTGAATATTATGGCGGTATCCAAATTTATAGTAAAGAACAAAATTTGATTACAGAAGAAATTGCATATTTCATAAAAGAAAAAGATACACATGTCCTCTTTGCAATTAAACCAATTATAGATAAACTCAAAGATTTTTTACCTGAGTATGAACAAGAAACTGGGACTGTTGGCGAGTTAATGGAATTAAAATATCCTTCAAATCCTAAAGCTTATTCAGCGCCACTGGATGAAATAGAAGAAATAGTTAGAATAGTTGCTGAAGATGAGGGTATTGGAAAACCTTATGGCTTTGAATCACTATTTGAACAATATATGGAAAGAAAAAAAGAAAGTTTCGGACGAAACTTTGTTTTACGTGATGATGAAAGCAATGAGATTATTTGTCATGCTGGAACATATGCTGAACTTCCAGAATTGGCAATTATAGGTGGTGTTATCACTTCTCCTAAATATAGGGGAAAAGGTTATTCTAAAGAAACATTATCTTCTCTTTGTAAGGAATTATTAGAAGAGAATAAAAGAATTTTTTCATTTTTCTATATTCCATCTGCAGAAAGGATGCACTATGGAGTAGGCTTTGAAAAAATCGAAGAATGGTCTAAATTGTCAAAAATCGATTGAAAATAGTTAAATTTATTTTTTTATTAATTTTTTAATTTTTAATATCTATTCAACAAAAAATTTTTTCTTAGAAATCTTTTCCATTTTATCAACTAAACTCTTCTTACCTTTCTTTATTAAGACTCTATTAATCAAATCATCAGCTTTAGGGTTAATAGAGAAGGTCATTCCTATTTTTGAATAATCTTGCAATGTTTCAATAATTGGGCTTAATTCTTTGTATAATTCTTCTAGCTCTTTATCATCATCAATGTTAAAATTTGATAAACGGTCAATATTTTTTTCGAAAAATTCAGTGAATTCAATTTCACTATTTGTCATTTTCACTAAATTCCATACATTATCAACAGCTATTTTTTCTCTATATACTTTTAATCTTCCCCACATAACTTCTTCACGAGTTGCTTTTGCTTCTTTGATAAGATCTTCTATCTCTTCAATAATTTCTTCATAACCAATTTCAGTATCAACAATTTCACGCATTTTCTGTCTTTTTGGAATGATTTTTATTTCTTTAAATTTTTCTCCGTATAATGCGCTGAAATAACTCTCAATATCTTTGAGAACTGATAATTTTATACCATCAAATTCAATCTTATCAATTTCTTTAAATAATTTGCTATCTAATTCATTTTTAATGATACTTACTCTAGAATATTTTTGAATATCTTCCCATTTATCAATAAAAGTATGGGTTTTTAATTCTTTATAATAACGTTTGCCTCCACCAGTTAAACTATAAGCACCATTCAAAATGTCAATTCCAGCCTTTCCAAACCAAAATTTTTTATTTTCAACGGTTTTACTCATAAATTTTCGCATTTCTCTTTCTTTTGACAATCTAGGTGTATAAGTTGTAATTCTTGTTCCATCTAATTGCACTGTTTTAAGAATAGGGTAAATTCGCACATTTATTCCATGATGTTTGTTTTTATTTCTAGCAAGCATGTCGATTTCAGTTGTATTTTTATTACCATAATTTACATATAATTCCAAAAAATTAGGATTATTAAAAATTCCTTCAACATAGCGATTATCTCTGGATTGGCTTTCTACAATTTCACAAAACCGATCTATATCCCCTTGTGTCATCGCAACGCTAACAATTCCATTATCTTGTTTTATTGAATGATTAATGTATGCATTTAATGCACTTATCCCAATAAAAATATATTTTAAGTTGTTTTGTGAGCAGATTTCATCTATTTCTTGAAGTAACTCTAATTGTATTTCTTGTTTGGTTTTCATTTTTACCCCTTTCCATATGATTTTCAGTAGTGCTATTCCTCACCATTAAGTTCTTTAATAAGCTCACGTTCAACATTCATACGACTATAACCGCATTCATCTTCAACTTTTTGCCAAATAATACCATTACGAGTATTTTCAACAGATTTTTTATAGAGTTTCATAGCTTCTTCTTTCTGGCCACATTCTAATTTTGCTTTAGCTTGTATAGCCATTATTTCCCCATCGAAGAAATAAGTTTTTAATACACTATTACATAATTCATCAATTTCTTTATAATCCTCTTCGGTCTTGGCTTTGTTTTCCATTACCCATATTTTAGCACGGTATATATCTAGTAAATCAGGATATGATTCTTCATATTTGTCAACCAATTTTTGGACTAATTCTAAATCCTTTTTATCGTATCTGGCTATAGACAATTCTCTACAGATTTCACAAATATTTTCAATTTCGTTAAATTCTTCCCCTAAATGTTTTTCTTGTGCTTTACGCACATTTAAATATTTATTTACTTCATAATATTGGCCTTGTTCAATCAAACCAAATAAGAATGTTTGAAGGTTCTTATCAGATATTGGAACCATAATATTGTATTTTCTTACATCACCAATAGATTGTAATCTAGCAAAATCTTCAAAATGTTCATTCAGACAGGTATAATCTTTATTTTCAAGTAAATCATACAAATAATCTTCTTTACCCTCAATTTTTTCCCTGATATGTATATAGCTTGCTTTAACTTTAGCTTTTGCAACTAACAAATCAACTTTTCTACGATTGTAAAATACCTCAGCATTGTTACGTTTGTTCCTCTTGTATTTCTTAAAGACTTTTTCACGATCAATCTTTTTAAGATAACGATTAGTATATTCCTCAAATGGGATATCATTTTTTAGACCATTGTGTGAAATCTGTTCATCATAAACTGGAATGTACATCCAACTGTCACCATAAGCGACTCTAAGTATTCCTTCAGTATAGTGACCTATAGGGAATTGTCCATCTTCAAATTTTCCAAAATCTCCTAATTCTTCAAAATGTTCTTTATTATAAATGTAATTTTTTATACCCCAATGCATGATATATTGATTACATTCTTCATGTGTATACTGGGTTAGTTCATCTTCCAGCTCTTTTAGAACCTTTTCTTCACCTTCCCTATCAACTCGTTTACAATATTTTTTATATAATTTGTAATGTTTTTGCCAGTCTTCAAGAGAGGTATTTTTGTTTACAATAAAATAAGGAGATAACAATTCAGTGTAAATGTGCAATTTTTCAAGATATCTTTCTTTTTCATCATCTCCAACTGGCAGAGGATCAAATATAAATAATTCTAGGTGTTGTCCACACGCTTTTCCTGTAAATGCTTGTGAAATATATATGTTGGTTGTTGTTGTATCAACATATCTAGGAAGGGGATTGCAATAATATGGGGTGTTTTCTTTATAGACGAATGAACGACCTTCAGGTAAAACATTTTTTTCTGTTTCTAAAATGTGTCTTAATTTATTCCAGTTTTCTCTTGTGATGTATAAATCAATATCATCGTCCCATGGCATAAAACTACGATTTCTAATAGCACCTAATGAAGCTCCCGCTGCTAGGAGGTATTTAATATCATATCTTTTACAAATCTCATCAAATTCAACTAATAACTGATATAGATTTTTTTGTAAATCATTCATTTTACTCAATTGAATTCTCTCCTATTTCATTTAAAAATTATATTTTTTAAAATTTCACCTTGTTTTCATGATTAAATTTAAAATTATTTTTTAATTATCTCTTCAATAGCTAAAATCAATTCTTCAGTATCTTCGATTGAATGATTACCTACATGAGCTACTCTAAACATTTTTTTAGCATTTTCTCCGCCACTTGGATTAACTGTAAATCCGTATTTATCAATTAATTCTCTATAAACTATATCTGCATTTTCATCGGGAAAGATAACAGGGGTAACAGCATTTGATAACGGATAACTTGGATAATCTAATCCAATTTCCTTTATTCTTTTTCTAAAGTATAGAGCTATTTTATTGGTATCTTTAATGACATTATCAATACCTTTCTTTTCAATGCGTTTAACCATATCTTCAAGCTCAATTATCACTCTTACAGCTGGAGTGAATGGTGTTTGGCCCCTTTCACCATTTTTCAAATAATCCTTAAAATCAAAGTAAAGGGATTTAGAGTCTATTACATCAATTCTATCCATCATTCTTTCACTAACTGCCACAATGGATAAACCGGGAGCTAAAGCTAATGCTTTTTGAGAACTTAATATAATTGCATCGATTCCATATTTATCCATATTTATTTCATCAGCTAAAAAAGCACTAATTGCATCTACCACAAATATTAAATCTTTTTCCTTACATAGTTCAGATAACATTTCAATATCATATAATTGGCCTATTGAAGTTTCATCTAAGTTTACCAGCAAACCGGTAAATTCCTCTTCACCGATAACATCATCAATCATTTCTCTTGTTAAAGTTTCATTTTCTACTTTGACAGATTTATAAGGAATTTCGTGAACTTCACAAATTTGAGTGAAGCGATGGCCAAAGGATCCCCCATCTATAACAATTAAATTATCTTCTTTAGTAAAACAGTTCATGATAACTGCTT
>NZ_CALDKF010000066.1 GCF_937898925.1 uncultured Methanobrevibacter sp. | reverse complement strand
AATATAATTTAATATAATATAGATTTTTAAACGATTTGAAATCTATTTTAATGATACTAATTATTATAATTCAAAAAGATTAAGAGGAATTAAATGACTTATAAAGAAATTTCCAAAGAGTTTTTAGATAAGGCTAATGTTACCATTGGTGATACAATAAAGGTAACAAAGGAAGATATTTCCTATGAGGGAATATTGCTTGACAGATCTGAAGATGCAAAAGACGCTTATATTGTAATAAAACTTGACAGCGGATATAATGTTGGAGTAAACATGGAATCTGCAACAATTGAACTTATTGAAAAGGGAGACAAGCCAAAGATAGGTTTTGAAGGAGATAAAATAGAAAAAGACCCTAACAAACAAAACATCTCCATCATATCCACTGGTGGTACAGTATCCTCCATTATCGATTACAAGACTGGAGCTGTACACCCTAAATTCACTGCAGAAGACTTACTTAGAGCAAATCCTGAATTATTGGATCTTGCTAATTATGATGTTAAAGCATTATATAACATTTTATCTGAAAACATGCAGCCTGAATATTGGGTAAAGGCGGCAGAGTCCATTGCTGATGACATCAATAATGGTGCTGATGGAATAGTGATTGCTCATGGTACAGACACTATGCATTACACCTCAGCTGCATTGAGCTTTATGATCAAGACACCTGTTCCTATTGTAATTACAGGTGCACAAAGAAGCTCAGACAGACCTTCAACAGATGCATTCCTTAACATTTACAACTCCTGTGGTGCTGCATTGTCAGACATTGCAGAGGTTACAGTGTTGATGCATAATACCTTGAATGATGGTGACTGTGCACTTCATAAGGGAACTAAAGTGCGCAAGATGCACACAAGCAGAAGAGACACTTTCAGAAGCATTGACTCAGAACCAATAGCTCTTTTAAGAGATGGTAAAGTGAAATCAGTCAATCTACCATATACAAAACGTGGAGAAAATGAATTGGAATTGAATACAGCTATTGAAAGCAAGGTTGCTTTAATCAAATCATTCCCGGGAATCAAGTCTGACATAATTGATTATCACATTGACAAAGGATACAAAGGATTGCTTATAGAAGGAACCGGTCTCGGGCATGTTCCTGATTATATGGTTGATGCTCTTCAAAGAGCTAACGATGAAGGAATTCCAGTTGTAATGACTTCTCAATGCTTATACGGTACAATAAACATGAATGTTTACAGTACAGGAAGGCTATTGCAGGATGCTGGTGTAATTTCCGGTATGGATATGACTCCTGAAACCGCTTATGTGAAATTGGCTTGGGCTTTAGGACAGACTGAAGATGTAAATGAAGTTAAAGACATTATTCAAACCAATGTTGCTGGAGAATTGAATGAAAGTTCTTCACTTAAATATTTCTTGAATTAGGAGGGTAGAAAATGGCTAAAAACAAATCTAAAAAAGGAAACAAAGGAAACAAAAGCAATAAGTCTGAAACTCCTAAGATTGAAAGAAATTGGGAAGATCTTGGACTTATGATGGGTTTGGAAATTCACCAACAGTTGAATACAAAGCATAAGCTTTTCTGTCCATGTTCAACTGAACTTATTGATGATGAATTCGATGATGGTATCATAAGAAACTTAAGGCCAACTCAAAGTGAATTAGGTCAAATAGACAGAGCTGCATTGCAAGAATCCTTAAGGGATATGACCTTTAAGTATGAGTCATTCAACAATCACACTTGCCTTGTTGAAACTGATGATGAACCTCCACATGCATTGAATAGGGAAGCATTGGACATTTGTATTACAATAGCTTCACTTTTGAACATGAAAATGGTTGATGAATTCCATACAATGAGAAAACAGGTAATTGATGGCAGTAACACCGGTGGTTTCCAAAGAACCGGTCTTGCAGCAACTGATGGTTACTTAGACACTCCATATGGTAGAGTAGCTATTGAATCATTAGGGCTTGAAGAGGACGCAGCAAGAAGAATAGATTCAGATGATGAATTTACTGAATTCCGTCTTGACAGATTAGGAATTCCTCTTGCAGAAATCACTACAGATCCTTCAATGCACCATCCAGAGCAAATAAAGGAAGTTGCATATATGATGGGTCAGGTATTGAGAAGCACTAATGTAAAAAGGGGAATCGGTACAATCCGTCAGGATGTAAACATCTCCATTACAAGAGGTGCAAGAGTTGAAATCAAAGGTGTGCAAGACCTTGATTTAATGCCTGAAATTGTGGAAAGAGAGGTTCAAAGACAATTGGCTCTTGCAGACATTAAAGATGAACTCATTAAAAGAAATGCCAGTGTTGAAGATACCATTTATGACCTTGATGAAGTATTTAAAGACACTTCCTCAAAAATATTGTCCTCTGCAAAATGCATTAAGGGTATTATCTTAAGAGGATTTGATGGTCTTATCGGTAAAGAGATTCAGCCTGGAAGAAGATTCGGTACTGAATTGTCCAGCTATGCTAAGAAAATGGGTGTTTCAGGACTTTTCCACACAGATGAATTGCCTGCATATGGTATCGGTGCTGAAGAAGTGGATGCTATGAAAGAGTTCTTGAAAATAGGTCCTCAAGATGCAATCATCATTGTAGCTCACGATGAGGATGTTACAGTTAATGCATTGAATGAGGTCATAAGAAGAGCAAACATGGCATTTGATGGTGTAGTTGAAGAGACAAGAAAGGCATTGGATGATGGAAACACTGAATACATGAGACCACTTCCAACTGCAAACAGAATGTATCTTGAAACTGACATTCCATTGTTCCAAATCACTAATGATATGGTTGAACCTATTAAAAACAACCTTCCGGAACTTCCTGATGAGAAGAAGGAAAGAATCAAGAAAGAGTACAAGCTAAGTGAAGATTTAGCTAGCCAAATCGTTAGAAGATTGCTTGGAGACACTTTTGAATCATTATTAAGCAAGGTTAAAGTGGATCCAACAACTGTTGCTTCTGTCCTTGTTTCAGATTTAAGGGATTTAAGAAGAGAGGGCATAGATGTTTCAATCTTCGATGAAGATAAATTGGTTGAAGTCTTCTCACTTCTTGAGGAAGGAAAAATCTCTAAGGATGCTATTAAGGACTTGATGGTTGCAGTTAGCAAAAAACCAGATGCTGATGTAGCAGATATTGCTGAAGAAGCAAATTTAACTCTTTTAAGTGAAGATGCAGTTAGAGACATTATCCATGAGATCGCTACCCAAAACGAATCCATGATTAAGGAACGTCAAATGGGTGCTATGGGTCCTTTAATGGGAATGAGCATGAAAAAGCTTAAAGGAAAAGCAGATGGTAGTTTAGTGAATAAGATTGTAAGAGAAGAGATTCAAAATTTAATGAATTAATCTTCTTTTTATTACTTTTTTATTCTTTTTTTACTTTTTTTATTCTTTTTTACTTATTTTTTAATTTTACAATTTTCCTCTTAATTTATCTATTTTTACTTATTTTTTAATTCTAAAAATTAATTTAATATTCATTTAAAATTCTATTGAATTCATTCAAGTCTATTTTTTCATTTTCTCTTTCATTTAAGTCGATTGTTAAGTCATCATCATTAAAAATGATTTTTTTACCTTTATACTTATCCAAATTACTTAAAAAATCATTTACTCTATCTATAAGTTTTATTATTTCCTCTTGATTGTTTGGATGAGCTATTTCTAAAATTGGGATGTTCTTGTTTTTCATAATGTTTATTACAAGTCTGTGTTCATTGATGCATCCTGTTCCACCAAATAGAATCAATTCATTCAACACGTCATACATAGGCTTATAATCCTTTGGCCTATGGCCTAAGATAATGGCAGCTTCAGCATCTTGTATAATAACGTCCATTAAGGATAATCTTCCTCTGACTCCTGAGGGCACTTCATTGGTTGTATATTTATTTCCAATTAATATCCTTTCACCATATAATGTGAATGGAGCTCTGCTTCTGTCTAATTTATCATCAGGGTCTTCATTCTCATTATTATTGTATTTAGAAAAATTGGTAGGTGATATATACTCATGCCCATTCTTTTCAATTAGGGGAATGATGATCATTGCTGCATCAGGTATTACTGCCACTTTCATATTTTTAGCTCAATATATTCTTTCTTACTTTTCAATTTCATCAAATTAAAATCCATTTTTCTATTACTGATTTTGTATATCCATATTATTATTTTCATATTAAAATATATAAATAAGTAAGGATAATTGTTAATTAAGAAAACAATTTTATATTTTACTTTTAATTGATTAATAGATGAATCTTATAAATTATTAAACGATTTAAGTATTTTTTAGACAAGTCTTATTGGTGTAATTATGGAAGATTATGATATTATAATCATTGGAGCAGGTCCTGCTGGATTGACTGCAGGAATGTATGCTGGAAGACAAAACTCAAAAACTTTAGTCATTGACAAGGGAATGGCTGGTGGATTAGGATTGGAAGTTCCTATGATGCAAAACTATCCTGGTTTTGACATGATTGCTGGAATGGAACTCATTCAAAAGATGAAGGCACAAAGTGAGAAATACTGTGAAATTATGGAAAACACTGTAATCGATTCCATTGAAAAGGCAGAAGGAGGATTTAACTTAAAGACTAAGAATTCTCCATTGCTGATGACTAGCGATGATGCCGGTGAAAAGGAATTCTTCACTAAAACAATCATTTTTGCTACTGGATCAAGTCATAGGCATTTGAATGTTCCTGGTGAGGAAGAGTTCTTAGGCCGAGGAGTGGCATACTGTGCAACCTGTGATGGAATGTTCTTCATTGGAAGAGATGTTCTTATGGTAGGTGGAGGAAACAGTGCTGCTCAAGAGGCATTATACCTTAATAATCTCGGATGCAATGTAAAATTGGTTCACAGAAGAGATGAGTTAAGATGTGAACACCACCTTCAAAATGCTTTAAAGGAAAATGGAATTGAAGTCCTTTGGAACTCCACCATTGAAGAGATTAAAGGGGATATGGCTGTTGAATCAGTTACCCTTTTAAGAGATGGGAAAAAAGAGGATTATAAAACAGATGCTGTGTTTGTAGCTATTGGTGATGATCCTTCCAATGAATTGGCTAAGGAATTGGGAGTAAATCTTGATGATGGCGGTTATATCATTACTGATAAGAATCAGGCAACTAATGTAGCAGGAGTTTATTCTGCTGGAGATATTACTGGTGGTGTAAAACAGTGGATTGTAGCTTGTGGAGAAGGCGCAGTTGCTGCCATTTCCGCTTATAATTATTTAAATCTTTAATCATTCTTTTTATTTTCTCATTTTTTTATTTTTTTAATTTTTTTATTATTATTTAATTATTTTTTAATTTATTTTTTATATTTAAATTTTTTAAAATTCTTTTTCATTCGTATTTTAACGAATTATTAATTTTATCCAAAAAAAAAATAAAATAAGATATTTAATTATTTAATCAAATACCTTATCTATTGCTTGAATCAATATTTTTGCTCTTTTATCAGTTTGAGATTTTTTCTCATAGCTCCAAGTCTCAAATACAAATGTAGGTGTTCCAGCCTTAATCAATGGCAAGTGAATGTAAGGAGGACTTGTTTGAGTTGGAGGAGACCAATATAGCATCTTAGAGTTTTTCTCAATAGATTTAATTATTTTAATGGTCTTTTTAGCCAATTTCATTGAAGGAGCATGTTGATTCTTTGGAACATGTATAAAGTAAGTTTGCTTATAGGTTATTCCAGAAGTTGAATGGATGTCAGCCACCAAATCAAAGTTTTGCTTTTTAGCATGAGGAACTATATAATTCTTCGCAAGCTTTTGACCTCTCATTCTTAAGGTGGAATATGATCCTTTCTTATTGGTCAAGACGATTCTATAAACATAATACTTATAATTCATTACCACCTTATTTTTTATGATTTTATAAAGTGAATCGTGAATTTGATGTTCCATTGAATGCAATCCTACAACATAAGCTATTTTTACTTTAGAGCTTCTGTTTCCAATAGCTCCAATGAAATATACCTTTCCATAGCTGGTTTTTCCTATAAGCTTGCTTGTAAGCACATTAACTTTAGTGTTTTTGCTTACAGGCATGTAATTTCCTTTTCCAGCATACTTGATGGTAACGCTATAAATGTTTGATTTTAAACTGATTTTCAATTTAGCTAAACCGTTCTTTTTGGTTATTCTTGTATAGGTTTTCCCATTGATAGTTATTTTAAGGGTTTGATTAGCTATTGCCTTTCCATCAGCTGTTTTTAAGTAAACATTCAAGCAATTGCCTTTAAAGATACCATATTGAGCAATTGTCATTTTAGTATAGATTGGCTTTGCAATAACCCTTAAATTCAAAGTTTTTGATGAAGACGCGTATTTGTCATCTCCTTCAAAATTCAAGTTAACATTATATGTTTTAGCTGCATTTGTTATATTGAATTTAGCTATTCCATTGCTGTTGGTTATTGCAGAAAGGGTCTTTCCGTTTATGGTAAGTGTAACTTTCTGATTTGAAATAGCATTTTTAGAACTGTCTTTCAAATAAACATTTAAAAAATTGTTCTTTATGACATAATCTACAGAGCTTAAGGATGTTTTTTCCAAAATCACTTCTTGAGGTTCATCCACTATTGGATCAGTTGGATCTGTTACTTCAGGTGCTGAATCTGTTACTTCAGGTGTTGGGTTTGTATTGTCTCCAGTGACCTCTGTATCATCAAGGGTTGTCTCTGTTGAGCATCCTTCTGGGTCATCTGTGATAACCTCATTCACTCCAGAGTCATCACTTAAAATTTGATTTGAAAAAGCATCTGCGCTTTGATCTATTTCACTTGCAGATATTATGCCTATGTTAATTATAAAAAGAAAAATCAAGATAGCGCAAAAATATCTGAACATTTTTTTATTCATTAAATACCTCCTTTTGGGAGTTTAAATAATTCTAATAAGTCTGATTTTAATTAACCTAATTTTAAAAATAATCATTAATCAAAAAATAAGAAAAAAATAAATGTAAAAATAAAATAACTAAAGATTCTAAAGTTAATATTCTTTTTCAGTAATGAATACATATAATACATAAGCTATTGCCAATACAACAAAGATAGGTAATAACCATGCAAACACTTTAATTAAAGCGGCTACAACTATGATAATTATTAAATAGGTTATTAATTCATCGATTTTCATAGTTCTTATTTATCTTTTAATAGTATTTAAATTTATTTAAGTTGTTTAATTTAAGTTTAAAAAAATAGTAAATCAATGTAGTAAATTTATATATTATATTAAATATATATTAAATTAATATAATATTATACTATAATAAGCATTTAATTTTTTAGCTTTTAAAGTAATATTATAGTAGGAATTTATTCGTAAAAAATGATTTTGAGAGATTATATGACAATTTTAGTTATTAATAACAAGGGACAATACAACCACAGAATCCAAAGAAGCTTGCAATATCTTAAGATTCCTTCTCAATTGGTTAGCAATCAACTATCCATTGAAGAGATTGAATCAAAAGATCCTATTGGCTTGATTTTAGGTGGAGGTCCTTCCATTGATGATGTGGGAAATGCTCCAGAATTCATCAAGCACTTTGATATTCCTATTCTTGGCATTTGTTTAGGTCATCAGTTAATAGCTAAAACCTTTGGTGGTGAAGTTTCAACTTCAGACACTGAAAGTTATGCTCAAGTAAAAATTAATCTTTTAGATACTTCCACTCTTTTTAAGGGTCTTGAATCTCCTCTTGATGTTTGGAGCTCTCATAAAGATGAAGTTCACACTCTTCCTGAAGAATTTGACATTATTGCAAGTTCCTCTCTTTGTGATATAGAGGCTATGAAACATAAGGAAAAAGAGATCTATGGAATCCAATTCCATCCAGAGGTTCATCACACTCCTAAAGGAGAATTCATCTTTAAGAATTTTTATGAGATTTGTCAGAATTATAAAAATGGATAAATTAAAAAGAAAAAGAGCTTATCATATTTATTTTTATTCAAATTTAAAAAAGGGTTGATAAAATGTTTGATAATTTAGATGACTTTAAGAAAAAAGCAATTGACAATAAAGCTAACTTAAAATTCAAAAACATCAGTATTCCTATTGGTGATGGCGAACAAGATTTCAGAATCACTGGTATTGGTGAAAAAGCTATTAAAATTGAAAAATATGTCAAATATGAAGATATCATGGATGCTGTAATGGATGGCAAAGACGAAGGTTTAGAAGCTATCATTATGGAATTTATCGAAGATTTTGAATAAATCTAAGAATTTTTTACATAATATTTCTCAAAATTTCAATTATTATTCATTGAAAGAAGCTTTATTGGAACAATAATTTTTAAATAATTTTTTAAGGTATTTTTATGTTAAACCCAAAAGAATTTATTGAAGATGCTACTCGTAAAATCAAAGAGGAAATTGGTGATGAAAAAACCATTATAGCATTATCCGGTGGAGTTGACAGTTCTGTCTGTTCAGTTCTTACCCAAGAGGCTATTGGTGACAATTTAACTGCAATATTCGTTAACCATGGATTGCTTAGAGAAGGAGAAGCAGAACAGGTTTGTGCAGTTTTCGAAGAAAGATTAAACTTCAAGTATGTTGATGCATCTGATGAATTTTTATCCGAACTTGAAGGTGTGGATGACCCTGAAGAGAAAAGGAAAATCATTGGAAGAGTATTCATTGAAGTCTTTGAAAGGGAAGCACAAGCAGTTGATGCTAAATACTTGGTTCAAGGTACCATTGCTCCTGATTGGATTGAAACTGAAGGAGAAATCAAGACTCACCACAACATGGCATTGCCAAGCGGTATGGTTTTAAAAGTAGTTGAACCTGTAAGAGACTTATATAAAGATGAAGTAAGAGAAGTCGGTACTGAATTAGGTCTTCCAGACAGCATTGTACAAAGACAACCTTTCCCAGGTCCAGGACTTGGTGTAAGGGTTGTTGGAGCTTTAACAAGAGATAATTTAGCTGTTTGTAGAGCTGCAGATGCTATCGTAAGAGAAGAAGTGGAAAAAGCTGGTTTGGATAAGGAATTATGGCAATATTTCGCTGTACTCACTGACACTAAGGTAACTGGTGTAAAAGGTGATGAAAGAGACTTCGGTTATCTCATTGTAATCAGATTGATCAGTTCAATTGACGCAATGACTGCAACCGTTCCTGAAATGCCTTGGGATGTAATCAGAACCATTTCCAGAAGAATCACTTCTGAAGTTTCTGAAGTTACCCATGTTGCTTTATCCATTAGTGATAAGCCACCAAGTACTATTGAATTCTGTTAATTATTCATTAATTAACTTAAAATTCTCTTATATAAATTCTCTTAAATTAAAGTTAAATTAGTTTTTAAAACTAATTTTAACTATTTTATTTTTCATCATACTCAATCAACTATCAACATCATTATTTTATTTAAGGTATTATCATGAGAACATCTAAAACTACTAAGAATGCTTATTTAGCCAAATTAACTGAGAATATACAGATGAGGTCAGTTGATGTTGGAAAGGATTTAGATGGAAGTACACCACCATCTGTTTTTATAGGTCGTTGGAGCTATCCTAAAGTGTATGCTGGACCAATGATGGTTCCTCAACTTGGAGATACATACATAATGGACTCTCCAGAGCAGTGGATAGGTGAAAATAAAACTCAAGAGGACATTATCGGATACAGATTGAACCTTGTCCGTGGAAAACAATTGATTGACATTAAGGATTTGGAGAATCCTTTTGTTGAAAAGCTTCAGGATATTTCCCTTGCATCAAAATCCATTGACAGCGAAGCCACTTTTGGATCAAGGCCAAGCGGTGCAATGTTCAGTGAAGAAAGCACACCTCATGGTCCAAGTGCTTTGATTGAAAAATTCGACATTGATGCAGTCAAATGGGATAAGCAGCTTGAAAAAAGCTTCTATGATACAGATTTAAAGGCTCGTGAAGCAGTGATGAATCTCCATAATAAGGATGTTCCATTTTCAGCAATGCAAAAGGCGTTTTCTGTTGGAGCATTCGGTCTTAAAAAGAATCGAAGATTGGTTCCAACAAGATGGTCAATTACAGCTTGTGACAGTACAATTGCTGACAACCTTTTGAAGGAAGTCAGACATTATGATATAATGGATTCATATAGGGTTTATGAATTTTCAAGCTTGAAAAATTATTATGCTATTATTTTAACACCTACAGAATGGCAATACGAATGGTTTGAAGCATTTATTAAAATACTTGGTAAAGAGGAAATGATTTTTTCAGATTATGAAACAAATACTGATAAAACTGAGTATTCCTGTGTAGGAGGATGTTATTACACTGCTAAAATGGCAGTATTGGATAAATTGGCTAAACTTAAGCTTCAATCTGGTGTCATTATACTTAGGGAAGCTTATTCAGGTTATGTGCCATTAGGTGTGTTTAATGTTAGAGAGAATATTAAATATGCAATGAATGGTGAGTACAAGGAGTTTGAATCACTAAAGGACTCTCTTGTTTACTGTGGAACAAAATTAAAGATTCCAATCAGCAAATATGTAAAGCAAAGCAATTTGCTAAATGAATTATTGCATTCAAAGCAGACAACATTGGATTCCTTCTTCAAGAAATCTCCGGATTTGCAACAATAATAATATGCAATAATAAATTTATATAAAAATCATCATTTAAATGAAATGAATTTAGGTAAAAATATGAATCTCCAATTTAAAAAACCATCAAAGGAAACTCAAATGGCCATGTCTAAGGTGGCAAGTGGTGAGGATAATCAGGATTATCATAGTTTGGCTGAAGAGAAGTTAGCCAGTATCACTAATCATAGATATGCTAAATTGGTCAATAGTGGAAATTCCGCCATTCTTGCTGCAATGAATTCCATTGATGGAGCTATTTTAATTCCAGATCAAGGAGCATGGAATGGCTTTAAGCAAATAGCTAATTTCTTAAATAAGGATTTAATCACTGTAAAGACTAATAAAGGATTAATTGATTTAGATGAACTCAATGAATCTATTATTTTATCATCAGAAGAATATATCATTGATTTAGATGATGAAAACAATAAATCTGCTCTATTTTTGACAAGCTTTGCAGCTTATACTGCTGAGCAGGATATGAAGGCAATTTGTGATTTTGCCCATAAGAACAATATTCTTGTTGTGGAAGATGCATCAGGAGCTATTGGGGATTATGAGAACAGATTGGCAAATGGAAATTATTCAGACATCATCATTGGGTCTACAGGCTCTCCAAAAATAGTCAATGTTGAAGATGGTGGATTCATAACAGCAAATAATGATGGATTTTTTGAAAAGTCAAGGCTTCTTTTGAAAACAAATAAGGCAAGCAATATAACTGCCTGTGGAATCTATAATGAATTGGATTTCGCTAAAGATAACCTTAAAAAGACTGTTGATGCATGCTTATACCTTAAGGAAGCTATTGAAGAAAAAACAAGTTTCAATGTTTTCCACAAGGATAAAAGGGGAATAAATGTTATCATAGAAATAGATGATCCTAAATCATTATCCTATAAATTACGCCAGGAATTTGTTTTAGACAGCCATGGAATGATTACCAAATGTCCTAATTACAATAGATTAAAAGAAAAGGCAGTTGCCTTGGAAATCAAGAATTTGGATATTGGATGTTTAAGTCAAGATAATTTGGATGAAATCATCAAGGCTTTAAAGTGTTTTGATGATTAATAAAAATAGATTTTTTTTTTAAATTGTTTTGACAATTAATTAAAAATAGCTTTTTTTAATACTTTTTAATACTTTTTAATACTTTTTAATACTTTTTAATACTTTTT
>NZ_CALDKF010000065.1 GCF_937898925.1 uncultured Methanobrevibacter sp. | reverse complement strand
TTCTCTTTTTATCCAAATACAAACCGTCTACTGTAGATGGCAGGTTACAAATATCAATAGTTTCTACATCCCTACAAATATCGTCAAAGGAATACATCATAAAATCACTACTTACAAGAGGTTCCTTTGATTTACTAAAGCATTCTTTCTTTTTAATTGAAGGACAATCTTTATCGTGAATCGGACATGGCATTGATATCTCTGATACAGTCTGATAGTACTTAGTGTAACTAGACAAGAACTTATCAAACTTTTCTATATCATCCATCTAATCACCATCTAATTTCTTAAACATCAAGTCCATCTTGATCTCATCAAGGATATCATACGGCTGTCCAAGGTTTCTATAGATTGCTTCCAGATTATTGGAATCTATTGGCATTATATCATACTGATACCCTTCTGCCTTTTGAGTCAAATAGAAGAAGCTCTCATCAATCAAGTCATAGTATTGGGAATATAGTTCAATAGCTTCAATAAAGAAAGGACTATGTGAAGCGATGTAAATGCTTAAGTCAAGCTCTTTTACAAGCAAAACAAGAATCTTTGCAAACTTGATCTGCCATTCAGGGTGAAGATTCACTTCAGGCTCATCCATAATCAGGAATGAATTAGGTTCAAGTTCATTGTTATTTAGTAAGGTTTGGATAATAGCTACCTGCTTCACTCCTGAAGAAGTGTTTTTCATATGGGTCTTGATTCCATTTTCCCTCACAAAGAACAATTCACCGTTTTCCTTCTTAATCTCTCCACCAAGAATTTCTTTTATGAGCTTTTCAACTTCGAGGTCAACATTGTTATTGTCTTCAGTTATTTCCAAAGCGGCTTCCAAGCTTTTAACATGCTCTAAAAAGTAGGTTCCTCCACTTTTATTGTCAAATAGTGAGAAAGAGTCAAAGTAAAATACTTTTGTTATATCCAAATCTCCTTTCTTGTTAAACTCAAAATTCTTAAAGTCAAAAGTGCAAGAAAAGTCATCACCTGAGAAAATGCCAGCATTGTCATTGTAATCCTGAGGACCAGTTATATCAAATTCAGATTTCAGCAATTCCTTTATTGTAGAGTCATTCTCTGATGAAATGGCTCTTAAGAAACAGTATAATAAATTGCTTGTGGTGGATTTTCCTGTACAGTTCTTACCGCCTATGACATTGATTCTCCCTATATCCATATCCGCATGATTGATTGAACCTACATTATTGATTTTAAATTTAAAATTAGACATGTTATCCCCAATATATGATTTTTAATAATAGTATGTTTTTTAAAAATTTAAATCTATTGAAATTTTTTTATAAAATCATATAGGGCGATAAAGGGATAAAAAAATAGTGTTATCGCCTGCATAAGTTTGGTAATTTCTGCAATCTTTGCAATACTGAACTATATGCAGGAGAAGTAGTGGAGAAATCCACTACTCATTAACACTAATTTGTGAATCCCTATATATAAAATTAACTGAAATAAATTAATAAAAAAGAAAAAGAACCATAAATAGTTAATTATTTATAAAAATAACCCTTCTTTTTCTTTTTTTATTTTGCTCTAATTCAAAACCTTTATATACTATCAATACGATAATTTGTTAAATCAATTTTTATACGGTGATATTTATGTCAAGCAAACTTGACAGATTAATAGCATCCTACAACTCTATGGAATGTGAATTCAATATAGACAAATCCATAGAAGTTTGTAAGGAAATACTGAAAATCAATCCGAATCTAATCGAATTCCAGGAAAACCTGGCTTGCGATTATTACAATAAGAAGGAATATGAAAAATCAATCGAACTATTTAACAAATGTATAGAGAACGGGGGAGCAAGAGACGATTCATACATGATGATCGGCCTTGCATATGTGAAACTAAACCATCCAGAAAAAGCTTTGGAAATCATAAAAGAGACCAAAGACAAGGAAAACTACTTATTAAATCATTTTATTTTATTCAAGGAGCTTGAAGAATACGATAAGGCAATCGAATACGGGGACAAGCTGCTTGAATTGAATCCTGAAAACACATTGGCTCTGCATCATATGTCTGACATTTATGAAGAGCTTGATGATGATGAACGCTCCATGTTTTACTTCAATGAAATGACCAATGTGATTCCTGAAATAAAGTCTTTATTGCTTATACGACTATATTCTCTTGGGAAATATGATGAAGTAATAGAGTCCTTTGAAGAGTTAAGGGAAAATGGAGCATTTGAAAAGGATCTTGAATCTGCTCATTTCAATTATATCATAGGAATGTCATATCATGAACTAAACAGGCATTTTGATTCATTGAAATACCTCATCAACTCTGACAGGCTGTATTCTACTGCTGAAAAGAAGACTTCAATAGCTAAAAGTTACATTGAAAATCTAAATTTCGAACTTGCTCATAAATATCTGAATGAGGCATTGAAAATCGATGAAATGGATAAAACATCTCTCTTTTTGATTACTGAAACTTCCTATTATTTAGGAAACTATTATGAAGCAATCGAATATGCAAACAAACTATTGAACAATTATCAATGCGATAAGGCATTCCATGTTCTTGGAGCAATCTATTTCGATTTGGGAGACACTCACAATGCATTTGAATCCCTTAAGGTGGGAACACATGTGATGCTTGAGAATTGGGATTATGATCAAGGCCCATATAAAGAATACATTATGGAAATTGCTAAAAGGCTATCCAAGGCAGGATATGCAGAAAGGGCTGAAAACATCTATAATAAGCTTCAATCAAAACATCCTGACTATTATACAATATACTTAGAACGTGCTAAGCATTATAAAAGAGTTGGAAAAAAAGAACTTGCTGAAAAGGACTTTGAAAAATACAATGAATACATGATGGAAGAAGAAAGAGAATGGAGAGAATTTCTAAAAGAGATAGGGGAAGATGAAGATAAGGAATGAAAATCCTAAATCTCATTCATCTTTACTTTCAAATTGAATAAAAATCCTAAATCTCATTCATCTTTACTTTCAAATCAAATTTAGCGAATTTGGTCTCTTTGAGGAACTTGTCCATATCCTTATCCAGCTTGCGGGCAAGGTTTTCAACAAGCTCTTCAAATTGATCGAAATCCTCCTTGTCCAATGATTCAAGTCCATGAGCCAAGATTGAATTGTTTCTTTTAATGGTTATATTGTTGATGCTATGCCTATTTTCTGCAAAG
>NZ_CALDKF010000064.1 GCF_937898925.1 uncultured Methanobrevibacter sp. | reverse complement strand
AACCGAACAAATCTATAATTCCCGCAACGATTTCATCAGCAAGTCTGTTGAAACTGCACAGGACACAAAATATTACGATAACAAACCGGCATTAACTATTAATGCAGAAGGTGCTGACACTATCACTTTAACTGTACCGGCACTTGACCTTGAAACATTGGCTGCTATTACTGGCAAGACATATGATTCAGCAACAGGTGCTTTCATGGATGGTGAAAGAACACCTAAGTATTTTGCTTTAGGTTACAGATTAAAGTTGACAGATGGAACATACAGATATGTATGGAGATATAAAGGATCATTTGGTATTCCAGATGAAACTTCACAGACAGAAAACAATGGAACTGATTCAAATAATCAGACATTAACTTTCACAGGCATTATGACACAGCATAAGTTTACTAAGAGTGGAACTTCTGAAAAGGCACTTGTTGTTGATGAAAGAAGCACTTCTGTTGACTTATCAACCTTCTTTGCTGTTGTTACAACTTGTGATTCATTTGGTGGTGGAAGCATTGCAAGGGTTATGAATTCACTTAGCCATGTAACCACAGATAATGCAGCAACATCTGTAGCAGTTGGTGGAACATACAATGCAACATTAACTCCTGAAGATGGTTACACACTTGATGATGTAGTTGTTCTTATGAATGCAGAAGATGTAACATCAACAGCTTGGACAGTTGGTACACAGAAGATTGCAATTGCATCTGTAACAGGTGATATTGTAGTAGCTGCTACAGCTGTATCAAGTAATTAATTTAATAATAGACATAGTGGGGACAGTATGATGCATCATATTTCTTGATTTTTTTCGCTGTTGTCTTCAATCAAGATTACCCACTTTGCCATATAAAGAAAGGAAGGCAATAGAAATGACATTGAATATTTATTCAGATCAGAAAACTATAAAGAAGACATATGAGATAGATTCATATGACATTATGTATGGAACAATCCAGGACATTCTTGATGTTTTGGATAATGGACTTGAAAGTTTGAATAATGACACTGAGTTATTGAAACTGATAGTAGCAAATAGGGGCAAGATTGAAGACCTGATTCTTGACATCTTTGCTTCAGAAGGACTGACCAAAGAAGAATTAAGATACATCAAGCTTAAGGAATTAATTCCAATGTTTGTTGAACTGTTTGGTTATGTTCAGGATTCTTTTAAATCAAAAAACTAATAGACGGCAACGGATCTAATGATGCCGTTGCCGATTCTTTATCTAACATCTTTTTTGACCTGGCTGACAACTTGTGTCAAAAATACCAATCACTAACACCTTTTATGGTAAGAAGGGAAAAGTTTGGTGAAGTGGTTAAACTTCTTCACTGGATAAACAGTAAGAACAGAAAATCCAATGGACTTAAATCCAATGATAGAGCTTGGAGAGATAAAGACGGAAATCTTCACATCAGAAGACAAGCAACTAATGACAATTGGTATTAATTGAGGTAGTAACAATGGCTAAGAATAATGAATCTACAATGAAATGGAAGGTTGATATATCACAGTTAAAATCAGCCATGCAAGATGCTAAAAGATCTATTTCATTGGCTAATGCTGAATTCAAAGCAGCCACAGCCGGAATGGATAAGTGGCAAACAAGTGCAAATGGGTTGGAAGCAAAACTTAGTCAGTTAAACAAAACGCTTCCACAACAGAAATCTATTCTTCAGCAATTACAGAAACAATATGCAATTGTTGCAGACACTTTAGGTGAAGATTCAGCTGAAGCACAAAGACTTAAAATCCAGATTGAAAACCAGAAAGCTGCAGTTAATAAGACTGAAGCTTCTATTAATACATACACTAAAAAACTGAAAGAAATGCAAGCTGAAGAATCAAGTTTGACTAATACTGTTAAGAAACAGGAAGCAGAACTTGAATCACTTAAGAAGGCTTATGTTGATACTGTTGGTCAGTATGGTAAGCACTCTAAAGAAGCTAAGTCACTTGCAAATCAAATAGAAACATTATCAGGAAGTTTGGCTGATAATAAAAAGAAATTAGCTGAAGCATCAGAATCAGCTAATGAATATGATAAGTCACTTAATAATGTAAGTGATGCATCTAACCAGGCATCAGAATCAACATCCACTTTATCAGGTGGATTTACAGTGCTTAAAGGTGTTATGGCTAACCTTGTAACAGAAGGAATCACAATGGTGATTGATGGACTTGTTAAGGTTGGTCAAACAATGCTTGATACCGGCAAACAAGCTATTGCTTCATATGCTGAATATGAACAGTTAGTAGGTGGTATTGAATCAATGTTTGGTGGCATTGAAACTGGATCAGAACAGATTGATAAGGTGCTTGAAATGTCAGCAAAGGCATGGGAAAACTTAACTATGTCACAGAATGACTATTTCACAGCATTTTCATCAACTTATCCTTTAATGAAAACTGACATTGAAGATCAGAATGAAGCTATTGATGCAACAAACAGATTAATGACCTTAAACAGTGACTTGGCTAATACATTTGGCTATTCATTTGAAACAGCTGCTAATGCTGTTAACTGGGCATTAAAAGGATCATTTAACTATATTGATAACTTAAATATTGGTATCAAGGGAACACAGGAAGGATTCTTGGAAGCAGCAAAGGATGCCGGATATATGGTTGATGATGTAAAAGAATTATCATCAGCTGATATTCTTGACATCTTGGAAAAAACTGCAGATAAGTATGGTGTTTTAGGTAAAACAGCTGAAGAAGCATCTACAACAATTACAGGTTCACTTAATATGACTAAGGCAGCTTGGTCTAATTTGCTTGTAGGTATGGCTGATGATGGTGCTGATTTTGATGCATTGTTGGAAGACTTTATGTCTGCAGTAACTAACTTTGGTACAAACATAATTCCAAGACTTAAAACAACTGTTAGTGGTATTGGTAAGACAATTGTAGGTCTTCTTGAAAAGTTTGTTCCTGAAGTATTAGGAATGATTCCTGATCTTGTATCAGAAGGTGTTCCACAACTTGTGAGTGTTTTTAAAACCATTGGTGATAGTTTAAAACAGACAATTCCAGAAATATTATCTGTTATACCTGGATTAATAAAAAGTTTAATGGAAGAAGCTGTTGAGGTATTACCAGAATCACTTCAGTTTATAATTGACACTATTATAAGTATTCTTAATTCTTCCAGTGCATTACTTGAAGATTTGATTCCTATGATGGTTGATTTAGTTATGCAATTAGTGCAAGTGATAGTTGATAATTCAAACGCAATGTTGGATGCAGCCTTAAACTTAATTCAAGCACTTGTAAATGGCATTACTAAGTCATTACCTATATTAATTAAGGAAATGCCTAAACTGGTTAAAAGTTTACTTCAAGCACTTTTAAGAGCTATGCCACAATTAATATCAGCTGGTGTTGATATTGTAATTACAATTCTTGAAGGATTCACAGATGAACTTCCAAATCTTCTTAATATGGTCGCAAAATTGATTCCTGAAGTAGTGTTTACAATCTTAAAAGAGCTTCCAAGATTAAATGAAATGTCATTCCAGATATTCGATAGACTTATTTCAGCACTTGGTGAAAATCTTCCAAGACTGTTAAAAGAATTAGTTTTAGGTGTAGGACTGTGTTCACAGCAAATTAGAGATTCTTTTGCTTCATATGATTGGTTATCAGTTGGTAAAACTATCATTAATGGTATAAAAGATGGTGTTGTTAATAGTACAGAAAACCTTTTTAAATATATAAATGAAATTAAGGCTAAATTTAATAGCATAGGATCAGATATGGTTAAAGGTATTTGGGATGGTATTTCAGGTTCAACAGATTGGATTAAAGATAAAATCAATGGTTGGACTGGTAATGTAATTCAATTCTTTAAAGATGCATTTGGAATTAAGTCACCATCTAAGGCAATGCGTGACAAGGTTGGTAAGTGGTTAACCAAGGGTGTTGCTGAAGGTATCAAAGATGATATGCCTTCAAGTCTTCAGGATATGAAAACAACTATCAATGGTGCTATGAATGAACTTAAGACAGATATTAGCAATCAGTCTAATAATGTCACATCAAGTAGTGGTGGTCATAGCAACAGTAAAAAGAGTGGATCATCAACACAGAATGTTACATTTAACCAGACTATCAATTCTGCTAAGCCAGTTGACAATTTGACTTTATACAGAGAAACAAACAACTTGTTGTTCAGCTCAAAAGTGAGGTTAGGCCATGTTTGAATTAATTCTTGAAAATAAAACAGGGGATAAAATAAACTTTGCTTCTAATTCTGCATTTACTGTCACCCGGATTGAAGGCTTGAATCCCCCAGATGCCACAATCAACTTATCTGACATAGCTTTGATGGATGGTGCAAAATTCAATTCATCAAAGCTAAATGTCAGGTATATTAATATTGCATTTGCTATTGAATATGAAGCAGCTAAAAACAGAATAGAAGTATATAAGGTGCTTAAAGCCAAACAGTATGTAAAAATGACATATATTGGTGATTATAGAAATGTATATGTTGAAGGTTACATTGAAAGCATCAATATAGATTATTTTGAAATGAAACAAATAGTGACTTGTGCTATTGTTTGTCCTTCACCATTTTTCAAGGAAGCACAAATGATTGTAAATGAACTTAGGAATATTGTTAAGGCTTTTCATTTTCCTTTTGCATCCACTGAAACACCTGAACTTGTTATGTCATACATAAACAATGAAACAGGTATTAGCATTGAAAATGATGGTGATGTTGAATGTGGAATGATAATTGAAATGTATGCAGCACAAAATGTTTCTGATCCTAAGATATTTAACTATGTTACACAAGAATATATAGGGTTGGATATTGACATGGAACAGGGTGATTTAATCACACTTGATACAAGACCAGGACAAAAGACAGCAACATTATTAAGAAGTGGTGTTGAATCTAATATTTTTAACTATGTTATACAAGGTTCAACATGGCTTCAATTATCACCTAATGGTGACACATTTGTCTATGAAGTTGGAACAGGTCAGGATGCTGATTTAAATATTACATTCAAGCATAACAACTTGTATGAAGGGGTATAAGTTATGATGATTCCAATTATTATGAACACAAACTTCACAAGATTAGCTGCTATTGATGAATATATATCATTCATTTGGACTTCACGCTATTACAATACTGGTGATTTTGAACTTGTTATTCCTGTTAATGCTAAAAACATTAACCTGATTAAAAAAGATTTTTATATCATAAGGGATGATGACGAAAATGTGGGTATAATAGAAGATATAATCATTAATAGAAATGAAGATCTTGAAGAAACAATGACTGTAACCGGTAGATTTCTTCAATCAATACTTGGAAGAAGAATCATAGCACCACAAACAAACTGTAGTGGTCGATTAAGTAATTGTATTGAAGCACTTGTTAATTCTTGTTTGGTTAATCCTGTTATAAGTGCTAGGAAGATAAATAATTTTATCATAGATTCTTCTTCATTTACTGATAAGATTGACACACAGTTTACAGGTGATAATCTTTTGGAAACAGTTTCAGAAATCTGCATGGTTTATGGTGTGGGATTTAAAGTCACTATGAATTCATCTAATCAGTTTGTATTTAAGTTGTATAAGGGTGAAGATAGGACCTATGACCAGGATGAAAATCCTTGGGTTATATTTTCAGATCAATATGACAATCTTTTGTCTTCACAGTATGAAGAATGTTATAAGGATATTTCAACAGCTGTGTGGGTAGCTGGTGAAGGTGATGGACTTGATAGAAAAGCATTATGGGTTTCATCTGGTGAAACAGGACTTGGAAGATATGAAGTCTATAAGGATGAAAGACAGATTCAAAGTAATGGTGGAGAAATCCCACTGAGTGATTATAACAAACTACTTGAAGCATCTGGTAAAGATTCCCTGACTAAGTACACCACAGCCTTTACTGGTAGTGTATATTTTGACAATGTTAAATATCGTGAGGATGTATTTTTGGGTGATTTATGTGTTATAGAAAATCAAAGATGGGGAATTGTAGTTAATAGTAGATTAGTAGAAGTTATAGAATCTGTTGATGAAACAGGTGAATATTCAATTCTTCCAACATTTGGAATTTAGAAAGGTGGTTATAAGACATGGCAATTTTAGGTTATTTTTTTAATGCAGTAGAATCAGGTGGAGAATATGACAGGGTTTATAATGCTGAAGATGTGACATCTTATCTTGATAAGTTAGTGGGTAATGGTGTATTTCCTAATCCATCAACACAACTTCAGGTTCGTGCCGGTTCAGGAATGAATGTTATTGTTGGAACTGGTCAAGGCTGGATTAATGGTCATAAGATGATTAACACAGCTGATTTGACATTGGCAATTGATTCATCTGATGTTTTGCTTAATAGAATAGATGCTGTTGTATTCTATGTTGATTTTGATGCAAGGGAAATGGGTATTGAAGTTAAAAAAGGAACATTGGCATCTACACCAACTGCACCTTCTATGACAAGAACTTCTACAAGATATGAATTATGCCTTGCACAAATTAGTGTTCCAAAACAGATCACAGCAATTACTACAGCACTTATCACTGATACCAGAGGAAATAGCAATTTATGTGGATTTGTTCAGGGACTTATTCAGCAGATGGATTCAACCACTTTATTTGCACAATGGCAATCACAATTTGAAA
>NZ_CALDKF010000063.1 GCF_937898925.1 uncultured Methanobrevibacter sp. | reverse complement strand
CCTTTCTTTCACAGGAAGCAATTTTTTGAGATTTTATGAAATCAGGTGTCCAAAAATTTGATTTGATGGGATCACATCAGATTTGTTACCAATAGGTTTGGTTAGTAACAAATCAGTAACAGGCTGAAAGGCGCATAAACAGGGCATTTCAGCCTAGTGTACACTGATTGCGTTACTAGTTACTATATATAATTTCCTTTATATATAAATATATAGTATTAAACTTTTTCAAAAAAATATAAAAAGTAGGTTTTACATTAGTAACACTAGTAACACATGGCTGAAAGCCTTGATTTCAGAGGGTTTCAGGCGTTACTGGTGTGTTACTATCAATGTACATTGTTAGTAACACCTAAAAAAACGCTGAAAGGCGCATAAACACTGGCTTTTCAGCCGTTACTAACCAAAAATCACTGTTCTATAACATATAGAACACCAAACCAAAAACAGGCTGATTTTTTGATGAAAAACAGGTGAAAACATGACAAGAAAAGAAGAATTATTGCAGATTTTTGATCAGGTTGAAGATACAAAAGGCATCATCAAGCCAATGATTGATGATGTGGTGTTTCTGGAAGAACAGCTGCAGGAACTGCGCAAGCTTCCCTTCATCCGCATTAATCCTAGAGATCACGCACAGCAGAAAGCAACACCTGCTGCAAAGCAGTACAAAGAACTTCTGCAGCAGTACAACAACTGTGTGAAGATCCTGACTGGCATATTAAGAAAAGACACACCAGAAGAAGAATCACCACTGCGTGCATTCATTGCTTCCAGAAAGGCGCAGTCATGATTAAATACAGCAATGGATATCTGGAAGAATATCATAGGCAGATCATGTCTGGTGAGATCATCGCAGGATATGAACTGAAGGATGAACTAAACAAGCTGATGGAAGAAATGCAGGATGACAGATATGTGTATGACTGCACTGATCCGGATCTGCGCATGGATTTCATGGAAAACTGTGTGCGCCTGACCAAATCACCTTTCTATGGTCAGCCAATGAAGCTGATGCTATGGCAGAAAGCTTTCATCAGTGCCACTTATGGTTTCAAGATGGCTGAAGATCTGACTGACAGGTTCAGAAGGATCCTGCTGCTGATCGCAAGAAAGAATACTAAAAGTGAAACCTGCAGCGGACTGGCACTGACAGAACTGATCACAGGAAATGATGGATCTGACATTGTGTGTTCATCCAATGATGATAATCAGGCAAATATCCTTTATGAAGCGATAAACACAATGCGCCTGATGATTGATCCTAACCAGAAGGATACATGGAAGAATCAGCAGCACATCAGATGCAAATTCAATGGATCAAAAGTGTTCAAGCTGTCAGACAGGACAAGGAACAAAGAAGGAAGAAACATTGACTTTGCCATTGTGGATGAAGTGCATGAAATGAAGGACAATGTGATCATCAAATCAATCGAACAGTCACAGTCACTGAAACCCAATCCAAAACTGATCCTGATCACCACTGAAGGATTTGTGAATGGTGGATTCCTTGATGAAGAACTGATCAAGGCAAGAAAGATCCTGACTGGTGAGGATGACAGCATATCTGCAGAAAGATACCTGCCTTGGCTGTACACACAGGATTCTGAACAGGAAGTGTGGCAGGATGAACGCACTTGGCAGAAATCTAATCCAACTGTTGGTATTGTCAAGCGGTGGGATTACCTGCGTGAACAGGTGGATGCTGCAAGGCGGTCAAAAGCGGATCGGATGTTTACGCTGTCAAAGGATTTTAACTTTAAAGTAAGCAACAGTGAAGCATGGATCACTGGTGAAATGTTGGAGTATTCAAGGGTATACAATCTTGACGATTTTAGCGGTAGTATAACATTGGGTGGTGTTGACTTGGCTGAAACAACTGATATGTGTTCTGCCAAGATCCTGCTGCTGAAACCTGACGATCCTGTCAAGTATATTCATCAGATGTACTGGATTCCAGAAAGTAAGCTGAAAATGAGTGATGATAAAGAATCTGGTGCAAAATATGAAGAATGGTCACGAAAAGGATTGATCAGGATTGTAGAAGGCAATGAAGTTGATGTGTCAGTAGTTGCTGACTGGTTTGCTGAACTTTATAAGGAATACAAGATCAGGACTTATAAAGTTGGCTATGATCAGCGATTTGCAAAGGACTTCCTGAAGCGCATGGATGATTACGGTTTTGAGTATGAAATGATCTATCAGAACAGATATGTGCTTTCAAATCCAATGCGCCTTGTTGAAGCGGATCTGCGTGATCAGATTATTGCCTTCAATGACAATGAAATTGATAAGTGGTGCTTGCAGAATACTTCAGTGCAGGTCTGGGATACTGGACACATCATGCCAGTAAAGATCAAAGGACAAGCTGCCAGAAGGATTGATGGCACATTGTCATTGATCATGTGCTATGAGATGTTAAGACGATATAAAACGGAAATGAACAATAGTTTGGTGTGAAAGTGAGGTGGTACAGATGGGATGGATTGATAAGTTTTTTAGACGATCACCAAAAAACACTAAATATGCACCAACATTTGATGGATTCACACCTATCTATGGTCAATACGGAACTGACATATATGCAAGTGATGTAGTGCAGCAGGCTTTAAAGTGCATTGTGGATGAAATGAAAAAGCTTGCACCAACACATGTGCGGATGACTGGCAATGATCCTGTTCCTGTCAAGGGAAATGTGCAGGACATTCTGGATAATCCAAATCAGCTGATGACAGCAAGTGAATTCATTGAAAAGACAGTGTATCTTCTGCTGATGAATTACAATGTTTTCATCATTCCCACTTACTATACATGGGTAGATCAGAAAACTGGTGCTGAAAGAAGGTACTATGATTCACTGTATCCGATCAATCCAACACAGGTTGACTTCATTGAGGATGCAGGAAACAGGCTTTTTGTCAAGTTTTACTTTTGGAATGGTGAAACTACCACAATTCCTTATGATGACTGCATACATATTAAGTATAATTATTCACTTTCTGAATATATGGGTGGTGACAGATTCGGTCAGCCTAATCAGCAGCCACTGCTTGACACACTGAAGCTGAATGACACACTTCTGAAGGGTATTGCAAAAGCCATGAATGCTTCATATGCGGTCAATGGTGTAGTGAAGTACAATACTATGCTTGATGATGGCAGGATGGAAGCAAACATCAGGAAACTGGAACAGGATCTGCAGAATTCTAAAAGCGGTATACTGCCAATGGATCTGAAAGGTGAATTTGTTCCTTTTCCTAGAAATATTCAGCTTGTGGATGAAGGCACACTGAAGTTTGTAGATGAAAAGATCTTGCGCAATTGGGGTATTCCACTTGCGATCCTGACAGGTGATTACACAAAGGAACAGTATGAAGCATTCTATCAGAAAGCACTTGAACCACTGATCACTGCTATTTCACAGGCATTCACTAAAAAGATGTTCACAAGCCGTGAAAGGGCATTTGGAAACCAGATCAAGTTTTATCCTAAAGATCTGATCTTTATGACCATCACACAGAAGCTTGAACTGGTGAACCTGCTTGCACCAACTGGTGCGATTTTTGAGAATGAGAAAAGAACCATGTTTGGTCTTCTGCCACTTCCGGAACTGGAAGGAAAGCGTTATATGTCGCTGAACTGGGTTGATGCAGACATGGCAAATCAATATCAGATGGGTAAGGTAGGAAATGTGAAGATGGATGTACTGGATGAATCAAAAGATGAAGTGATCACTGAAGAAGGCGGTGAATTATAATGGCTGATTATATCGTTATAAATGATGATCTGCGAACAATGCAGATTCCAGAAAGCATCACACTGCTTGGTGTTGAATCGGATGATGATGTACATAAGATTCCCTTCCAAATGCCTAAAGAATATTGTGGGTTTGATCTTTCCACATTCAGCGCACGCATCAATTATATGAATGCCAATGGTGATGGTGACATTTACATTGTGGATGATCTTGCAACAAGTGGTGACACAATGACATTCACATGGCTTGTTGGAAGATCCGCATGTGCTTATAAAGGTAATACAAAGTTTATTGTGTGCCTGAAGCTGTTTGACAATAATGCAAATGTGATCAAGGAATTCAACACAACTGTTTACAGTCTTCCGGTGCTTGAGGGACTGGAAACAACAGAAGCTGTTGTGCAGCAGAATGCTGACATTATTGAAGATATTCTTCAGAAGATTGAAGCTGCAGGAAGCATTGATCTTTCCAACTACTACACAAAAGCAGAAACTGCTGAATTGATACCAACAAGGCTTCCAAATCCTTATAAATTGACGATCAACAACACTGAATATGACGGATCTGCGCCTGTTGACATGACAATTGAAGTTACAACTGAAGTGCTTGCAACTGCAGAAGGCAAGATCATTCATGTAGTGGATGCTGTGCCAATGGCTGTATCCAGTCTGGAACTTTATGATTCTGAAGATGATCAGATCACAACAGCTGTGATTGCAATTGCCAATAAGAATTTGTTCAGGCTTGATCTGATTGGTGCGCAGGTAGTTTCTAAAGGTTTGACATTCACTAAAAATGCTGATGGCAGCATCACAGTAAACGGAACATCAACTGGAACTTATCCAATGACTTCTTGCAGTATTGATAAAAACATTTTTGCAGTTGGGAACACATACACAGTCAGCACAGGAAAGACAAGTGGCTATACCTATGTACAGCTGATTCTGAATTATGCTGATGGTACAACAGATTATATGGTTGCAAGAAACAATGCAAGATCCTTCACCATAACAAAAGAAGTATCATCCTGTACTGGATCTGTACAGATTACAGATAGTGGTGTGACAGTTGCGAATGAAACAATTTATCCAATGCTTGAACTGTCTGACACAGCTTCTGCTTTTGTGAATAACACATACAGCACCATGAATTTTAATGGATCTGTAATGCCTGTTTTGCCTGATGCTATCAGCAATGTTTGGTCAAATGATGATTTTGTTGCAAATATCGTGATGGAATATGAAGCAGATACTGTGCTGACAAAAATTGATGACTATGCAAAAGCAAACTTAAATGCAAAATCTGGTGCAATTCTTTCTGTGTCGCATGATGGGAATGGTACTGTGATGATTGGATTAGGGTGATCATATGAAAGACTTTGAACAGAGATCATATACATTTGAATTAAATGCTGAAGAAACTGAAGATCATGTTGGTGTGATCACAGGCAGACCAATTGTCTATGAATCCAAAACAGATCTTGGTTATTTTGATGAAGTAATTGCAAGGGGTGCGCTTGATCATGCGGATCTGCGTGATGTCAGATTTCTTGTGAATCATGATACAAGCAAGATTCCACTTGCAAGATCCAGAAACAACAATGAAAACAGCACTATGAAGTTTTCTGTTGATGATCAGGGATTGCTTCTTGATTGGGTGAAGCTTGACATTGAAAACAATTCAGAAGCAAGAAACCTGTATTCAGCTGTAAAGCGTGGTGACATCACAGGAATGTCATTCATGTTTTCAGTTGGTGATGAAGAATGGTCTAATCTTGAATCAGATCATCCTACACGAACTATCAAAGAGATTTCAAACGTGATTGAAGTTAGTGCAGTAACATTTCCGGCATATGACGATACTTCAATCAGTGTAAGAAATAAACAGGCACTGGATAGTGCCAGATCCGCACTGGATAGTGTGGAAAGATCACTGGATAGTGAACTGGAACTGGCAAAAGCAAAATTTGAAGCATTATTAAAAGTGAGGTAAAACAATCATGAAAGATTTTCTGAAGAAGCTTTTAAAAGCAAGAAATGACAGAATCACACAGATCAGATCTGCCATTGAAGCATCTAATGATGTCAATGAGGTTAGATCACTTACTGCTGAAGCATCTACACTGCAGGCTGAAGCGCATGATCTGCAGGCACAGATTGATGCCATTGAAGCTGAAGAACAGCGTGCAGCAGCACAGGAAGCTGAACAGCGTGATGCAGTGCCTGCAGACGCACAGCTTGTAAATGGCAATGTTCGTGGCAGCTTTGCAACACCTGCTGCTGAACAGCGTGATGCTGTAGATCCGCTTTCTACTATGGAATACAGAAATGCATTCATGGCTTATGTGCAGAATGGTACTGCTATTCCTTCTGAACTGCGTGCAGGCGATGCGATCAGCACACCTGACACTGCACCTGCTATTCCTCTTACCATTATGAATCAGGTGATCAATACAGTGCGCCTGCGTTATGGAAACCTTTATAACAAGGTTAGACACCTTAATGTTAAAGGTGGCATTCAGTTTCCTATTGGTGCGCTGCGTGCATCCTTTAAGTGGATCAATGAAAGCACTGTATCTCCTAGACAGAAGCTTGATCCACTTGCAAAGATCATGTTCAGCTATCATGTAGCAGAGATCAGAATTGCACAGACTTTCCTTGCTTCCATCGTGACACTGGATGCTTTTGAAGCAAAGATTGCAGAAGTGATTGCAATTGCTTATCTGGAAGCTATGGATCAGGCAATTGTGAATGGTACTGGTGAAGGTATGCCACTTGGCATTCTGAATGATCCTAGAGTGACAAACAGCATCACCATGACTGCAAAGGATATGAATGACTGGACTGCATGGCGCAAGAACTTCTTTGCAAAGCTTCCGCTTGGTTATCGTGAAGGTGAGTTTATCTTCCCTCTTTCCACTGTTGAAACCTATCTTGAAACAATGGCTGATGCAAACAACAATCCTGTATTCAGACAGGCAACTGGACTTGAAGTCAATGATGGTGATTCCAGAAATCCTAATGGCAGATTCTTTGGCAGGGATATTGCACTTGTAGAACCGGATATTCTTCCTGACTTTGATTCTGCATCTTCTGGTGATGTCATCGGTATCTTCTGGCAGCCTGAAGAATATGCGCTGAATGAAAACTTTGGTTTCACTATGCGCAGATGGTTTGATGAAGAAGCTAATGAATGGGTTGATAAGGCACTTGTAGTTGTTGATGGTAAGGTGCTGAATCCTGTTGGATACTATCTGATCAAGAAGGGATGATGATCATGGATACAACTGTTGATGCATTAAAGAATCTGTATGTTGCGCTTGGTGGCACTGCTGATGATGTTGCGAACATCACACTGATTCCGGATATGATCAATGCTGTTGCTACACAGGCAACAGCTGCACTTGCAGCTAAAGCTGATAAGTCTTGATAAACGTGAAAGAAGGTAAATTATTATGATCAATACTGATAGAATCGTTCCGATTACAAAAGAAGATCTGATCAGCATGTATGGGCTGATTCTTCTGCAGGCATCTGCCAACAGTGGCATGACTGCACTGCAGGCTGATAATGTTGAAGGTGATTTTTCTTGTGGCACAGGCATTCATCTTGCTGCAGAACCTGTTAAAACCTGTGATTTCACAGGCGCATCTGGCACACTGTACTTTGTTCCTGCATTTGACTATGTGGGATTCACAAAGAGTGGTGCAGCAGTGACTGTTGCTGACAATGATGTTGTGGTAGATCCGGATGGACATACACTTTATAAGGCTGTTCTTTCTTCTGGTACTGTAACGATCACAAAAGCAGGTTTTTAATTAAGAGGTGGCAATTATGGCAGATGTTTTTGACATGCTTTCTTCAGTGAAAAATGCGCTGAACATCACTGGTACATATCAGGATGCAGCATTGCAGATGTACATTGATGAAGTGAATGAATACATGCTTGCTGCAGGTGTTCCTGCTTCAATGATAGGCACAAAAACAACTGCAGGAACTGTTGCCCGTGGTGTTTCGGATCTTTGGAGTTATGGCACAGGTTCAGGCAAGCTTTCTGAATACTTCTGTGAAAGGGTAATTCAGCTTTCATCTGGTGGTGGTTTGCATGGCTAAAAAGAACTATAATCCTGCAGAACCATTTGTAGTACCAATGAAATTGCTTGTGCCTGTGACCACAACAGCATATGGTGCAGGAAAGAAAAGCTTTTCTGCACCAGAAACCAGTGATCTGATCTATGGATCTTTTAGAACTTTTGGTGGCACTGAAAACTTCAAAGATGATGTCTACACGATCATCAATACAGGAATCATTGATACATGGTACAGACCAGATATCAAGGCAGATTGTCAGATTTATCTGTGTGAAACTGGTGAAACATATGACATTATCAATGATCCTGAAGATATTGCTTTCAGGCATCAATATATGCGGTTTAAGGTGCGCAAGGTAGGTGGCAAGGCATAATGGCTAGAATGTCAATAATCTTTGATGGGTTTGCTGAACTTGCTGAACTGGTTGACAAATCAGGTGCGGATCTGAAGGAAGCTGTGAATGAAGCATTGGTGGAATCACAGAAGATTGTGCAGCATAACCTGACTACTGGTGCAGCAGTATATGCTGCAAAAGGCTTGAAGGGTTATGCAACAGGTAACATGTACAGCACAATCATTGGTGATGGTGCTGTTTCATGGTCAGGATCTGTTGCCACTGTCAATGCAGGATTCAAGCTTGATCAGGGTGGTGGATGGCATTCAATTTTCGTCATGTACGGCACACCTAGAATGAGCAAAGATTCAAAAGTATACAATGCGATAAAAGGCACAAGAACAAGAAAAGCGATTGCGAAAAAACAGGAAGAAATAATGGTGAAGCATTTGAAGTTAGGTGGTGCATAATATGGTTGATGTGAAACTGCTGTTGATCAATACGCTTGATGAAGCTTTTCATTATCCTGTGATCCAACAGGGATCACTATCAACTGAAGATGCCTATCCTTCTTCTTTCTTCACGTTTTGGAACAATTCAACCAATGATGATGCCTTTTTTGATAACACTGAAACTGAAACAATTTGGGATTTTGATCTGAACTTTTATTCTGTTGATCCTGTTGCTGTAAATACTGTTTTGCTGCAGGCAAAGCAGCGGTTGAAGGCAGTTGGATTTATTCCAGATGGTTCTGGATATGATGTGCTGTCAGATGAACACACGCACACAGGCAGGGGAATAAATTTACTTTACATCGAAAGGAAGGTAATGCAATATGGCAACTAATGCTGTATATGTAGATGAATTCAGGGGTACTGATCATCTTGTGTATGCTGAAGTGCTTACTGATAATAATGTTGAAGGCGAAGGATACACAACAGGTACTGTTGCTGTGCTTGCGCCTGTTGCAGAAATCAGCAAGACTGTTGAAACTGCATCTGACACAAAGTACTATGACAACAAGCCTGCGCTGACGATCAATGCAGAAGGTGCTGATACCATCACACTTACTGTTCCTGCGCTTCCGCTTGTAACACTTGCTGATATTACTGGCAAGGAATTTGATGCTACTACTGGCGCATTCATGGATGGTCTTGCGACACCTAAATATTTTGCGCTTGGTTACAGGCTGCGCCTGACTGATGGCACTTACAGATATGTATGGCGGTACAAAGGATCTTTTGCTATTCCGGATGAAACTTCACAGACTGAAAATGCAGGAACTGATTCTAATAATCAGTCACTGACATATACCGGAATTCAGACCATGCATACATTCACCAAGACTGGCACAAGCCAGAAAGCACTTGTTGTGGATGAACGTGATGGACTTGCAGATCTTGATGGATTCTTTGATACTGTCACCACATGTGACACGCTTGAAGCAAAGACTGTTGCAGCCGGTGGTACAAGCGGAACTGGCACTACACCGTAATTATTGCTGAAACCGTGGATGTGGAGACAGCACCACTGCAGGGTGTTTCAAGGTTTTTTCGTTTTGCTTGATGTTTTTTCTTTTGGTTTTCCATCTTGTAATCCCTCCTTCCCTTGATTATCCACATCCATTTTTTATTTTGAAAGGGGTACATATCATGAAACTGAATATCTACAAGAATCAGCATGAGATAGAAAAGACATATGAAGTTGATGCATATGATCTGATGTATGGAACAGTTGAGGATATTTTTGAAGTGCTTGATGGAATGGAAAATGTGAAGGATGATAATGAAATTCTGCGTGTGATCCAGAAGAACAGGAAAAAGCTGAATGATCTTCTTATGGATATATTCGGTGGTGAAGGCTTGACTGAACACGAATTGCGCATGGTAAAGATCAAGGAACTTGTGCCATTTTTCATTGAACTGTTCAATTATGTGCTTCATACATTTGATACTGATCCAATAAAAAACTGACACAGGGAAGCGGATCTGATCCTGCTTCCCTGTCTTTATATGAACTGTTTTTTGATTTGGAAGATAACCTGTGTCAAAGATATACTGCTTTATCACCTTTTGATGTGCGCAAAGAAAAGCTTGGTGAAGTGCTTCTGCTTGTCAAGCGGATCAATGAAAAAAGCGCAAGATCACAAGGTGTGAAGCATAATGATCAGGTTGTAAGATATAAAAATGGTGACATTCACATCAGAAGAAAAGCACAAAATGACAATTGGTATTAAAGGCAGGTGATGAAGTATGGCTGATCATGAAAGCACCATGAAATGGAAGGTTGACATATCTGATCTGAAGGCTTCCATGCAGCAGGCAAAAAGATCTATTTCATTAGCCAATGCTGAATTCAAGGCAGCTACATCTGGCATGTCAAATTGGGCATCAAGTGCAAATGGTGTAAAGGCTAAACTTACACAGCTTGATTCAACTTTAAAGAATCAAAAAAGCATTCTTGCGGATCTTGAAAAAGCATATGAAAAAACTGCAAAAGAAATGGGTGAAGAATCTGCAGCAGCAGAAAAACTGCGCATTCAGATTCTGAATCAGAAAAGTGCTATTGCAAAAACTGAATCATCCATTGATAAATATAATAATAAGCTTCAGGACATGGAATCTGAAACCGGAAAGCTGAACAAATCAATCAGCGATAATGAAAAGAAGATTTCAGAACTGAAGAAAGCTTATGCAGATGCTGTTCTGATGTACGGCAAGAATTCACAGGAAGCAAAGGATCTTGCTGCACAGATTGAAGATCTGTCAGGTGAACTGGCACAGAACAAGAACAAACTGAAGGATGCTGAATCTGCAGCTGATCAGTTTGACAGAAGCTTGGATAACCTTGATGACAGCACAAAATCTGTTAGTGATGGATTCACAGTGTTCAAAGGCGCACTTGCTAATCTTGTGTCACAGGGCATCAATAAAGCTATTGATGGTGTGAAGGATCTTGCCAAACAGACATTTGATGTTGGATCTTCTTTTGAAGCAGGTATGTCAAATGTTGCAGCGGTATCTGGTGCTACTGCAGGTGAAATTGATCAACTGACTGCAAAAGCAAAAGAAATGGGTGAAAAAACTGTTTTTTCTGCTACACAGGCATCTGATGCATTCAATTACATGGCAATGGCAGGTTGGAAGACTGAAGATATGCTTGGTGGTATTGAAGGCATCATGAATCTTGCTGCTGCTTCTGGTGCAGATCTTGCCACAACATCTGACATTGTGACTGATGCATTAACAGCAATGGGATACAGTGCTGAAGATGCAGGAAGGCTTGCAGATGTCATGGCTTCTGCTTCATCCAATGCAAATACCAATGTTGAAATGATGGGTCAAACATTTCAGTATGCAGCACCTATTGTTGGTGCGCTTGGCTACAGCATGGAAGATACAGCTGTTGCAATTGGTCTGATGGCTAATGCAGGAATCAAAGGTGAAAAGGCAGGTACTGCATTAAGAAGCATCCTAACAAGGTTATCTGCGCCACCTAAAGAATGTGCAGAAGCTATGAATGAATTAGGACTTTCACTGACTGATTCTGAAGGCAATATGAAGTCACTGGATGCAGTAATGGGTGATCTGCGCAAGGCTTTTGCAGGATTGGATGAAACATCACAAACAGCTTATGCAAAACAGATTGCAGGTCAAGAAGCAATGTCAGGACTTCTTTCTGTTGTTCGTGCAGCACCTGCTGACTATGAGAAGCTGACAAAAGCTGTGAATTCTTCTACTGGTGCTGCTGAAAGAATGGCTAAAACAATGACTGATAATGTCAGTGGTCAGATCACACTTTTGAGATCAAAAGTTGAAGGCATTATGATCAAGGTGTTTCAAAAAGCATCTAAATCTATCAGAAAAGCCATTGATCAGATTTCAAAAGCACTGGATAAAGTTGATTGGAACAGGTTTGCAAAGAATATTGGCAAGGTGGCAGAAGCTGCTGCAGATTTCTTTGAATTTGTAATAAACAATGGTGACAAAATTGTATCAGTGCTTGAAGCAATTGCAGTTGCTTTTGTGACATATAAGGCTGTGTCTACTATTGCATCTGTATCAAAAGCATTCACTGGTCTGTTTAATGGCATTAAAGCAGGTCAGTCAATCATGGTGGCACTGAACACTACTATTGGTTTAACACCTGTTGGAATCATAGCTGCAGCTGCTGCAGCACTGGCAGGACTGGTTGTGCTGTCTGTGAAGCATAAGAAAGCTATGCAGGAACAGATGGAAGCACAGTATGGACTTAATGCAGAACAGCAGGAAGCAGTTGATAATGCAACAGCACTTGCGGATACATACAATCAGCTTGATCAGGCTAGAAATGAATCCATGTCTACTATCAGCAGTGAATATGGATACTTGAAAGGCTTGAAAGATGAATACAACAGCCTGATTGATGAAAATGGCAGGGTTAAAACTGGATATGAAGATAGGGCAAACTTCATTCTTCATCAGCTTGCAGATGCAATGGGTGTTGAGGTTGACAAGATCAAAGAAACCATTGATGCCAATGGTAAGCTTGGTGATTCCATTGATAAGATCATTGAGAAAAAGCAAGCAGAAGCAACACTGGCAGCCAATGAAGAAATGTACAATGAAGCGATCAAAAACAGATCTAGTGCTTTAGATACACTGACTAAAGCACAGAAGGCTGTTGATGAAGCTGAACAGAACTATCAGAAAACCAATAAAGACAGTCAGGAATTCTTCAAAGAATACAATGAACTGATTTCAAGTGGTATGCCGGAAGCTGCACAGGCATATTGGGATGCAAACCATAAGATTGTTGATGCAAATCAGGTTGCAAAGAAATCTTATGAAGAAGCTAAATCACAAGTGGATGATGCTGAACAGGCATGGATTGGTTATAACACCACTATCCAGAACTATGAAGGCTTGTCTGCAGCCATCATCAGTGGTGATGGTAAAAAGATTGAAGAAGCACTGTCAAATCTTCAAAATGGATTCATCACTGCTGAAACTGGCAACAGGGAATCACTTGAAAGACAGGTGAAGAACTATGAAGAAAATCTAGCGAACCTGCAGCAAGCTATTCAAGATGGCACACCTTCTGTTACTAATGAAATGGTCATTCAGGCGCAGAAGATGGTGAATGCAGCTAATAAAGAAATGGACAAGCTGCCACCTAAAGCAAGTGCCACTGGTAAAACTGCAGGCAATAGATTTGCAGGTGGCATTGGATCTAAATCAGGTGATGCGCTGACAAACGCAAGGAAGCTTGCGGATAATGCAGGAACAGGCATCACACCTGCCATCAATAAGCTGTCAACCACTGGATCACAGGCAGGATCTAAATTTGCATCTGGTGTTGATTCCAAAAAAGGTGCTGCAAAGACTGCAGGTCAAACACTTGCAAGCAATGCGGAATCAGGATCTAAACAGCATGATGCATATTCATCAGGATCTAATTTTGGTGAAGGATTCTTCAATGGTATTGGTTCGTGGTTTAGCAGTGTTTGGTCTAGGGCAAAAGCACTTGCAAAGGAAGCATGGAATGGTCTGCGTGCAGGTCAGCAGGAAGGATCACCTTCAAAACTTACCAGAAGATCTGGTGTATTCTTTGGTAAGGGTTATGAATTAGGTATTCATGACATGATGAATCCTGTTGCTGATGCTGCCAGAAGCCTTGCTGAAACAGCTGTATCTGCTGTTTCAAATAATCTTAATGATCAGATGAAGCAGCTTGGTATGGATAGTGGGAAAAGCCTTGCAGATGGCATCAAAGGCAGTATGCCGAATATGTCAGCATCAGTTGCTAATCTGAAAAGCAGTGTGGCATCTGCAAACTCACAGATCAATGGTGTTGGTTCATTTGGTGGATCCGGAACAATTGGTGCGCATGGAAACAGCACACAGAATGTTACATTCAATCAAACCATCAATTCACCTAAACCATTAAGCAGGCTTTCTGTATATCGTGACACCAACAATCTTCTATTTAGTGCAAAAGTGAGGTTGAACAATGTTTGAATTAATTCTTGAAAATGCAAATGGTGATCAGCTTTCTTTTGCGCAGAATTCACCATTTACCATCAGTGAAATTCAGGGGTTGAATCCACCTGATGCCACAATTAACATGTCAGAACTGGCACTGATTGATGGTGCTAAATTCAACAGCGCAAAGCTGAATCTGCGCACCATCAATATTGCATTTGCTATTGAATATGCAGCTGCTGCAAACAGGATTGAAGTGTACAAGGTGCTGAAGTCAAAGCAGTATGTGAAGATGTTTTACAATGGATCATACAGGCATGTGTACATTGAAGGGTACATTGAGTCAATTGATATTACATACTTTGAGATCAAGCAGATTGTAACATGCACAATCCTGTGTCCTTCACCATACTTCAAAGATGCACAGGATGTGGTGGATGAATTGTCAAATATCATGAAGGCATTTCATTTTCCTTTTGCATCAACTGCAGAACCTGAACTGGTATTTGGATACTTCACAGATACACTTGGCATCACCATTGAAAATGATGGTGATGCTGAATGTGGCATGGTCATTCAGTTGTATGCAAGAAATCCAGTTACTAATCCAAAAATATTTGATTACATAACCAATGATTATTTTGGCATCCAGTGTGATCTGCAGCGTGCTGATCTGGTGACGATTGACACAAGGAAAGGTCAGAAATCAGTAACACTTTTGCGTGGTGCAGCAGAAACAAACCTGTTTAACTATATCATGCAGGGGTCAACATGGCTGCAGTTGCCTGTAAATGGTGGTACATACGTTTATGAAGTTGGATCTGGGAACACATCGGATCTGAATATTTCATTCACGCATACAAACCTGTATGAAGGGGTGTGATCATCATGATGATACCAGTGATCATGAACAGGTCTTTTGAAAGACTTGCGGAAATAGATGATTATATATCTTTCATCTGGACAAATAGGTACTATGAAGCAGGTGATTTTGAACTTGTGGTGGTTGCGAATGCTGAAAACATTGCTACCATGCAGAAATGGAACTATATTGTGCGTGACGATGATGAAAACATTGGGATCATTGAAAAGCTGTCTATTGTGCATGAAGATGAAATAGGAAATGTGCTGACTGTTTCCGGAAGATTTCTGGCATCCATTTTAGGCAGAAGGATCATTGCTACACAAACAACTGTGACTGGTGGTGTCAGCAATTGTATCAACAAGCTGATCAATGAAAATGTGATCAATCCATCTGTTGCAGCCAGAAAGATTTCTAACTTCATTTTAGGAACTTATTCATTCAGCAATCTGATGCAGGCACAGTATACTGGTGATAATCTGCTTGAAACCATATCAATGATCTGTCAGACATACGGACTTGGTTTTAAGGTGACTTTGAATGATCAACACAAATTCGTTTTTCAGTTATATAAAGGTGTTGATCATACTTATGATCAACACACAAATCCATATGTTGTTTTCAGTGATGAATTTGATAATCTTATTTCTTCAGAATATGAAGAAAACTGTGAGGAAATGACCACTGCTGTTCTTGTAGCAGGTGAAGGTGAAGGACTGCAGCGGAAAACAATGTGGATCACAAATAATGCAACAGGTCTTGACAGATGCGAACTGTACAAGGATCAAAGGGATCTGCAGTCAAACAATGGTGAAATATCAGATGCTGAATACAATAAGCTGCTTGAAGAAGCAGGAAGGGAACTGCTGACAACATACACTGCAGCATTCACTGGTGAAGTTTATATGGACAATGTAAACTATAAAACAGATCTGAATGTTGGGGATCTGGTTGTTATTGAAAATAAAAAATGGGGCATCTACATGAATACAAGGTTGGTTGAAGTGATTGAATCTGTGTCTGAAACTGGTGAATATACAACTGTACCAACATTTGGTGTGTGAAAGGTGGGTTTTGAATGGCAATTGAAGGTTATTTTTTTAATGCATTAGAAAATGAAGGTGTGTATGACAGAATATATAATGCTGAAGATGTGACTTCTTATCTTGATAAGCTTGTTGGCAATGGTGTCTTTCCGAATCCATCAACACAGCTGCAGGTGCGTGCTTCCAGTGGCATGAATGTAATTGTTGGTGCAGGTTCCGGATGGATCAATGGTCATAAGATGATCAATACATCTGATATGACAGTGACATTGACATCCAGTGATGCTATCTTGAATAGGATTGATGCTGTTATCTTTTATGTTGATTTTGATCAGCGTGAAATGGGTATTTCAGTTAAAACTGGCACATTGGCATCTGTACCTGTTGCGCCTGTTCTGACTAGGAATAATAACAGGTATGAAATGTGCTTGGCACAGATTACTGTAAACAAGCAGATCACTGAAATTACTGCTGCTATGATCAAAGACACAAGGGGTGATAGCAATCTGTGTGGCTATGTGCAGGGATTAATTCAGCAGGTGGACACAAGCACCTTATGGACACAGCAGCAGGAAAAGTTTGATGAATGGTTTGATGGTGTTCAAGGTCAGTTTGAAGCAGGAAAACTGTTCAAAAAGCTTGAAGGCATTCATGTTACCACACAGGAAAATGAAGCAAGCTTTAATGTGCTGAATTATGTTCCTTCTTATTCATTTGCATATGACATTCTGGAAATCTTCATCAATGGTTTCCATCTGAATTCAAATGAATATACACTGTCAAATAATACAGTGACACTGGAAATGCCTATTTCAACTGCAGGTGCAGTGGTGGATTTTGTGGTGTACAAATCAGTTGATCCTGATGCTTAAACAATAAATGCCATATTGAACTATTCGCTAAAGCGAACTGATCAATATGGCATTTAAAAACATAATTATTAAAGCGTGCCTTTAAAGGTGCGCTTTTTTGCTGTTTAAGTGGCTATTTTGCAGTTTTTCTGCAAATCAGATGGTTATATGGTGATTTTTTCTCTTTATATGAAATTCCATTTGATTGTTATTACATCACCATCAATGATGATCCTGTCAATCAGCTGTTCAATGATGAATCTTCTATCCTGCAGATCACCTTTTTCAATCACTTCATCAAATGATTCCACTAACTTCAGCACTTCCGGTTCAGTGATCCGCTTGCTGCTTTCCTGCAGCCTTTCCAATTCTCTTTTCAGCTTGGTGCGCTGTTCATTCAGTGGTGTGGTCTTTTCATCTAATTCATGCATGTCATACTTTCCTAATCCGTACAGATCCATAAATCTTGAAATCTGACTGTTGATTGATTTGATTTGCTTTTCAATGGCATGGATCTGCTGTACATCATCATTCTTTTCAGATTCCTTTTTCACCTGTTTGATGTATTCCGGATCAATGGCAAACTTCCTGATCTCATTGAAAATGATTTCATCAAATTCATGTACACGATATGATTTGTTTTTGCAGTTTGGATCTTTGATCATGCTTCTGATCTTCTTGTGTCTTGAATGGCAAGTGTAATTCTGATGGAATCCATATTCTTTGCATCCGGTCTGATACTTGCTGTATTTTGCACCACATCTTCCGCAATAGATCAAACCACCAAAATTAGTGGTGATTGATTTTGTGCCTGTTTTATATCCTGCTTCATGAAACTTGCGTTTGTTTTCATCCAGTATGGCTTGTGCTTTTTCATATGTTTCTTCATCAATGATGGCATCATGTAATCCTTCAATCCATTCATCTTTATATCGCATGTATCCGCAATATGTTTTGTTGCGCAGAATGTATCTGGATGTTCTTCTGTCAAATCTGCCTTCATGGAAGGTGTGTCCTTTAGCAATCATTTCTTTTTCGATGGAATACAATGTTTTTCCTTCTGTGAACAAATCAAATAATTCTTTTACTATCATGGATTCATATTCATTTACAACAAGCTTTTCAAGCGCAGGTTCATAATCATAACCATATGGTACTTGTGCGCCTCCTCTCCATTTACCTTCTTTTATTCTGGCATACATTCCCATTGACATTCTTTCTGAAATCATTTCCCTTTCAAGCTGCGCAAATGCTGCAAGGATGCCAAGAAACAATCTTCCTTGCGGTGTGGATGTGTCAAGTTTTTCAGTCATGGATTCAAAGTCAGTGTTATTTGGCAAAAACACATCTTCAATCAATTCAAGTGTGTCCTTCTGTGATCTGGACAAGCGGTCAAGTTTATACACAAGTACTTTGTCAATCTTGCCTGCCTTCAGATCTGCTATCATTTGCTGCAGTGCAGGTCTGTCAGTGTTTGCGCCTGAATGTCCTGCATCTACATATACATTCACGATGATCCAGTCATGCGCTTCAGAGAACTTGCGCAGTCTGTCAGACTGTTCACCAATTGAATATCCTTCTTTAGCCTGTTCCTGTGTGGATACACGCACATATATAGCCACTCTAGTTTTCTTCATTTCACATCATCCTTTTTCTTTTGTATTTCAATAAGAAGATCCAGACCATCAACAATTGACATGATAATGTCCGGATGCAGTGGAATTCCATCCAATGTTGGATTTTTAGCAGATAACAGTTTTTGCTTGGCATATTGGAATATATCTTCAATGGCTGTTGAATCTGCTTTTTCCACTGGCACAATGTTTCCTTTAGCCAATTCATCAGTGCTGATTCCTAAAGCACTGCAGATCTTAATGATATTGGTTACTGAAGAATTTTCAATTCCTCTTTTGAAAATGCTTGACATTGTGCCATATGGCATCCCTATTGACTGGGTAAATTCAAGCACAGATCTGTGTTTTGTCAATATGAACTGCTTCAGCTTTTCTTCAGTTGTCATTGCTTTTTTCCTTCCTTTCATTATCGTTCAAAATTATTGTAAAACAAACATAATGATATTGCAACAATTTTTGTTGAAAAATCATCAATAATTGATTCAATATCATTAATTAATATGTGAAGTTTTCACGAAAATGACGAAATTGCAATAATGGTGGTTTATTTTGCTTCATTTTCAGCTATAATGTTATTGAAATTGAATTAACTGGAAATCAAAATAAGTCAATTTCAATAATGACAGAAAGGGGAATGACTATGTATCCAAATTTGAAAGCTGAAATGGCAAGGCACAATGTCAATGTAACAGTGTTGGCTGAAAGAACTGGATTAGCTTACAGCACACTTGCACCTAAACTGCGTGGAACAGGTACTTTCACCATGAAAGAAGCTGTGCTGATCAGGGATGCAATCAACAAAGATCTTATGCTAGATTATTTGTTTTCTGTACAGCCATTGGAAGCGGTGAAGTGATGGTTACTATCAAACACATTTTGAAGGATGGCACACAGATTGATGACATTGCAGGAAAAGTGATCAAGGCAGATCAGTTTCCAGTGCTGTATGAAGCAATCAACAGGATCAACAAGGCAGGTGATGCTAATGAAACTATATCCACATCAGACTGAAGGATTGGAAGCGGTCAAGGATCTTGATCATGTTGCATTCTATTGGGATATGGGATTAGGGAAGACATATGCAGGATCTGAAAAGATGATGCAGCTTGGCGCAAAAGTAAATCTGGTGGTGTGTCAGAAGTCAAAGATTCAAGACTGGTATGACCATTTCAAAGAGAATTACACACAGTGTGTTGTTCAGGATTTGACAAATGAAAAGGATTTGAATTTGTTTCTGTCAAGAATTGAACATGGTTTTCTTTCAAAGTGTTTTCACATTGGCATCATCAACTATGACTTGATCTGGCGCAGAAAAGAACTGCTGAAGCTGAAGGATTTCACACTGCTTCTGGATGAATCATCACTGATTCAGACGGAAACTGCAAAAAGATCAAAATTCATCCTAAAGATGCAGCCAAAAAATGTGATCCTGCTTTCAGGAACACCAACTGGTGGCAAGTATGAAAAGCTATGGTCACAGATGCACCTGCTAGGATGGAACATCAGCAAGCAGCTGTACTGGAAGCAGTTTGTGAAGGTTGAATATCTTGATACTGTGGGCAGATCTATTCCAATAGTGACTGGATATAAAAATGTTGACAGGCTGAAGCGGAAAATGAACCAATATGGATGCCAGTTTTTGAAAACAGATGAAGTGTTTGATCTTCCGGATCAGGTATTTCAGAAGATGCGGATTCCTGCATCAAAAGAATACAGAATATTCAAAAAAGATAGGGTTGTGGAGATGGGGAATGGAACATTGGTTGGTGACACTACATTGACAAAGATGCTTTACGAACGGATGTTATGCGGTCACTTTTCAGAAGCAAAGCTGAAAGCATTTGCTGATTTGGTGGAAAGCACTGATGATAGGTTGGTTGTATTTTATAACTTCACTGCAGAATTGGAGTCTATGATTCAAGTGGTGCAGAAAAACTGTGAAAGATCACTTTCATTTGTGAATGGATCTGATAAAGATTTGACAGCTTATGAAAACTATGATGATTCTATCACTTTTGTTCAGTATCAGGCAGGTGCAATGGGATTGAATCTGCAGAAGGCAAACAAGATGATCTTCTTCAGCCTTCCACTGTCATCTGAACTGTATGAACAGTCAAAGAAGCGGATCCACAGGATCGGTCAGAACAGACCATGCTTTTATTATCAATTGATTGTCAAAGGATCTATAGAAGAAAAGATCCTGAAGACATTGGAAATGCGCAAAGACTACACTGAAAAACTATTTGAAAAGGATGATGAACAATGAACACAAATTTTGAAACAGCAGTAACAACGCCAGATGAAAAAGCCATTGAAATGGAAAGGCAAGATCTGGTGATGCAGTTGGAAAGAATGCACAATGAAATTAACCATTTGAATGGTGAGTTATCACACATCAAATCTGATAATGAAGCACTCAAAGAAGCTGTTGTGCGTATGTCACTGAAGATGGTTGGTGTTACAAATTGACACAGCTTGAAATATGGGCATTTATCGCTCAAAGCTGCTTGAACTTTATCTTTATTTATCTGATTCAGGGAAGCGGACAACAGAAAACTGTGACAGATATGAAAACGGATCTGCGCACAACAAAAGAAGATCTGATGGCTGAAATGAAGGAAATCAGAACATTTTTAGAGGGAAAGGAACAACAATGAAAAACAAGATTTTATGGACAATCACAGGCATCGACATCATTTCAATGATCATCATGGCTTGTGCAGTGGATTCTGAAACATGGATTCCAACAATCATCATGTGTGTAAATCTGGCATGGCTGCTGCCTTTTGTGATTGTGAATCGTGATTATTTTGAAGGTGCAAGTGATGGCTGCTGAAAAAGATTTTGAAAACAAGGTGAAGAAATATCTGAAGGATCATGGCGCATGGGTGTTAAAAACATGGTCAAATGGTGTGCAGCGACAAGGAATACCTGATTTGCTTGTGTGCATGAATGGATATTTCATTGCTATTGAACTGAAAGCGGAAAACGGACATCCAACAAAGCTTCAGGAATGGAATGTGCAGCAGATCCGCAATGCAGGTGGTGTTGCTTTTGTACTGTATCCGCATCAGTGGAATCAATTTCAAAACATGATCCATCTTCTGGAACATGATAAATCATGGCGGTGGATGCAATTGTCATTTGATGAAAGGGGTTAAACAATGTCAAGTGTGATTTGTTTTATTGTTGGATGCATTTTTGGTGGCATTCTTGGTGTTGCCACTATGTGTTTACTGATGATCAATCATCTGGATGAAAGAAGGGATGAAGATGAACATTTATGATCTGACAGCTGAATTTTTGCAGCTGCAGGAACTGCTTGAAGATCCTGATGTGGAATCAGATGAAATCAAAGCTGCAATGGATGATCTGAATATTGAGATTGAAAAGAAGGCTGATGGCTATGCAAAAGTGATCCGGAATATGGAAGGTGATCTTGCAGCAGTGAAGGCAGAACAGGAAAAGCTTTCAGCAAAAAAGAACCTGCTTGAATCTGGAATCAGACGATTGAAGGAAGATCTGCAGGCAGCAATGACTGCAACAGGAAAACGGAAATTCAAAACAGATCTGTTCAGCTTCAACATTCAGCGCAATGGCGGTGCAGATCCGGTGGTGGTTGATGTACCAACTGAAGAACTGCCAGATGATCTGGTGATTGTTACTGAAAAGCCTGATCTGAAAGCTATTGCAGCATATATCAAGAACACTGGTGATATTACATTTGCACATCTTGGTGAACGTGGTGAAAGCTTGCGGATCAAATAGAAAAGGATGATGAAACTTGTTGATTGGCATCATTGTATGCGTGATTGGAATTGTACTTGTTTATCTGACAAGAGAAAAAAAAGGAGTGAAGAAACATGGCAAACATTGTTTTAGTAATCGGTGATTCCGGAACAGGAAAATCTGCAAGCTTGCGGAACTTCAAACCGGATGAAGTATTGGTGATCAACTGTGCAGGCAAGCCACTGCCTTTCAAGAACCACTTTGAGCAGCTAACACCTGCTTTTGAAAAGCTGACAAAGGATGTGCAGAAGGCACTTGCCACCACTGAAAAGAAAGTGGTTGTGGTGGATGATGCGCAATACATCATGTCATTCCAGTACATGCGCAGGATCAAAGAAAACGGATGGGATAAGTGGAATGACATTCAGGGTGATTTTTTCAACATCATTCAGGATGCAAAGAAGCTGCCAAAAGATGTGGTGGTGTACTTCCTGTCACATCTGCAGCGTGATGATGCAGGACATGAGAAAGTCAAAACGATGGGTAAGATGCTTGATGAAAAGATCACCATTGAAGGCTTGTTTACCATCGTACTGAAAACTGCTGTGACTGATGGTCAGTATTACTTCCTGACACAGAACAGTGGATTGGACACAGTGAAGTCACCAATTGGCATGTTTGATACATATGCGATTGATAATGATCTGAAGTATGTGGACACCAAGATCAGAAACTATTATGAAATCGGTAATTATGCATCTGATGAAGAAGTCAAGGCACTTGATGCTGAAGTGGCACATCCGGAAGTAGAAAAGCCTGATACCAAAAAGCGCAGAAGGAAAGAAAGAGATGGCAAAAAGGAAGAAGAAAAGCCTGCAGAAGCACCTGCTGAAGAAAAGAAGGAAGAAACAGAAAGCACAGGAACAGAAGAACCAGTGAAGCAGCGCAGAAGGAAAGCACGCACAGAAGGCGCAGAAAGCCTTGAAACGGCAATGAATGTTCCGGATGGTGAAATACCTGCTGATGAACCTAAAAAGCGCAGAAGAAGGCGCACAAAGCCTGTAATGGGCAATCCGTTTGAAGATATTCCAGATGATATTCCGGATGATGCAGTGCCTTTTAATTAAATAGAAGAAAGTGAGGATTAAACAATGGCAACTAGAGATGATGAAAGAATTATGAAGAAGATGGATGCAGCAATGGCTGAAGAACATGAAAAAGCAATGATCAAAAGGGCAATTGAAGCAATCAAAAGATGTGTAGAAAACCATGACATGCGGACTGTACTTGTATTGGTTGAACTGTGCAAGTACATTGCAGGTGATGATTTTCAGGTGTGGATTGATACAGAAAGTGAGGATAAATAATCATGGCAATTGATTTTGAAAAGTGGAATGAACAGTTTGGTGGTGAAGAAGCAGTGAAGGCACTGCATGATGCAGAACAGAATGGTGGCGGTGATTTCACTGAACTGCCTGATGGTGAATACCTGTGCAAGCTTGAAAAGCTTGAACTTGGTGAATCAAAGAAAGGTCAGCCAATGATCAAAGGTATGTTCCGGATCACTGAAGGTGAACACAAGAAGCAGTGCCTGTTCTATAATCAGGTGTTCTGCAGAAATGCTGCAGGCAATGCTTTTTCCATCAAGAAAGGTTTGGACTTCCTGCGCAGCCTGCAGATCTTTGATGATGCTGAAGTTGATTTTGATGGCAACTATGCAAAGTTTAATGATCTTCTGCTTGACATGGCTGAAGAAGCTGAAGATGCAGGCTTGAAGTTTGGTATCTATAAAGCCAAAGATGGTGAGTACACAAGGCTTGAAGTTGTTGAATGGTATGACTAAGAACAAAACTGAACAGCCTGCTGAAACAATGCAGGCTGTTCTGCAGTGCAGCAGATGCGGTTCTGAAAATGTGTGTATTTGGGATTCCAGAAAACTGCATGGATCACAGATCAGGCGCAGGAAGTGCAAAGACTGCAACATGCGGTGGACAACAATTGAAGTTGATTATTATCAATGGCTGCATGAGATAGAAAGCAGGTGATGAAGATACTTAAACTTTTAAGCTTATTCAGCGGTATTGGTGCATTTGAAAAAGCACTTGAAAATATAGGTGAACCATTTGAAGTTGTGCGTTATTGCGAAATAGACAAGTACGCAAGCAAGGCATATTCTTTGATCCACAATCTTGATGAAAACATGAATCTGAAAGATGTTACAACAATAGATTCATCTGAATTACCAAATGACATTGACATCATCACATATGGTTTTCCGTGTTAGGATATTTCATCAAGCGGTAAAATGAAAGGTTTTACAGATGAAAATGGTGATCTTACAAGGTCCGGACTGTTTTTTGAAGCATTGCGGATCATTGAAGAAACAAAGCCAAGAATTGCGATTGCGGAAAATGTAAAGGCACTTACAAGCAAAAAATTTACTGCTGAATTCAAGATTGTTTTGGATAGCTTGAATGATGCAGGCTACAAGAATTATTGGGCTGTACTTAATTCAAAAGATTATGGTATACCACAAAATCGTGAACGTGTTTTTATAATTTCTATTCGTGATGATATAGATCATGGCTTTCATTTTCCTGCAAAGTATGAACTGAAGCTGCGCTTGCGTGATCTGTTAGAAGAAACAGTGGATGAAAAATATTTTTTAAGTGATAAAGCACTTGAATATATTTTGTCAACAGGAACAAAGAATTTTTATTACAAACCGGAAATCGATCTTGAAATAGCAAGACCATTGACATCTACAATGCACAAGTCACACAGGGCAAGCCAAGATAATTATGTTAGTGATTCTTTTGTGAAAGATGGAATCAAAACACATATACCAATCAAAGAAGCCACTAAAAAAGGATATAAAGAAGCACATGATGGTGATTATGTCAATCTTCAATTTCCAAACAGCAAAACAAGGCGCGGAAGGGTTGGTGATCAGATAGCAAACACGCTTCTGTGCAATGATGAAAATGGTGTTGTTTGTGGATTGCGGATCAGAAAGCTGACACCAAAAGAATGCTTCAGGCTGATGGGATTTGATGATAAAGATTGTGATGTTCTTGTTGCAAACAGAATCAGCAATACACAGCTTTATAAGATGGCAGGTAACAGCATAGTTGTTGATGTTCTGGAAGAAATATTTGTGGAACTGCTGAATCAATATGATGATGCGTTTCCATTAGAAGGTACTGACAATGCTTAATTTTTACGATTTTGAAGTATTTAAATATGATTGGCTTGTGGTGGTCATCAATCCAATTGAAAAGACTACTGCAAAGATTGCAAATGGTAAAGACAAGCTTGCTGCATATCACAAGGATCATAAAGATCAGATCTGGATTGGTTACAACAGCAGGAACTATGACCAGTACATCTTGAAATCCATCCTGCTTGGTTTTGATCCAAAAGAAGTGAATGATTGGATCATTCAAGATGGCAATAAAGGATGGGAATACTCTTCTATTCTGAATCAGATTCAGCTGTACAATTATGACTGCCAGAACAAATTCAACAGCCTGAAGCAGCTTGAAGGATTCATGGGAAACAGCGTGCAGGAAACTTCAGTGCCATTTGACATTGACCGGAAACTGACAGATGAAGAAATTGAACTGACATTCAAATACTGTCAGTACGATGTGGAACAAACAATGGAAGTGTTCATGCAGAAAAAGGCTGATTTTGATGCGCACATGGCATTGATCAAGGCTTTCAATCTTCCACTGAAGAATATCAGCCGGACACAGGCACAGCTTTCTGCAATGGCACTTGGCTGTTCAAAGCAGGATCATTTTGATGAATGGGATCTGAAGTTTGTTGACACATTGCGGATCACCAAATACCAGTATGTTATGTCATGGTTTCTTGATCAGAAGCAGGTGAAGGATTACAAAAACTTTTTTGAAACAAATGTGTGTGGTGTTCTGCATGTGTTTGGTTGGGGTGGCTTGCATGGTGCGCCTGATAAACCGATTCACAGAAAAGGACTGCTGCTGCATGTGGATGTAACATCATTCTATCCTTCAATCATGATCCGGTATGATATGCTGTCACGCAATGTGCGTGATAAAGCTGTGTACAAAAAGATTTATGATACAAGGGTTGCGCTGAAAGCTGCAGGAAAGAAAGCGGAACAAGCACCATACAAGATCATTCTGAATGCCACTTATGGCATCTGCAAAGATCCAACATCTTCTGCATATGATCCTAGACAGGCAAACAATGTTTGTGTGAATGGTCAGCTGCTGCTTTTGGATCTGCTTGAACATCTGGAAGGACACTGTGAACTGATCCAGTCAAACACAGATGGCTTGATCATTCAGATTCCAGATACTGATGAAGCTTTTGATATGGTGGATGATATTTGTTATGAATGGGAATCCAGAACAGGCATGAAGCTTGGTTTTGATGTGATCACAGAGATTTGGCAGAAAGATGTGAACAATTACATCTTCAAGTTTGCGGATGGCAAAGTTGAAAGAAAAGGTGCATATGTCAAGCCACTGAATGATCTGGATAATGATCTTCCAATTGTGAATAAAGCATTGGTTGATTTCATGGTTAATGGTGTTCCGGTTGAAAAGACCATTGATGACTGCACTGATCTGAAGGACTTTCAGAAAATCGTGAAGCTGTCAAGCAAATACAAATATGCTTGGCATAATGGCAGCAAGCTGAATGAAAAAACATTCAGGGTATTTGCAAGCAAGAATCCTTTTAATGGCTATATAGGCAAGCAGAAGGATGATGGCATGACCATTGAAAAATTTGCAAACACACCTGAACACTGTTTCATTGTGAATGAAAATGTGAATGGTGCAAAAGCACCAGATGATTTAGACAGATCTTATTATATCGACATGGCATATAAGAGATTAAAACAGTTTGGATTTGTGAGGTGATACAAGATTGTATCAACTATTCAAAGGATATGTGACAACAAAGAACAAGAAATGCACCATGCCTTTTAAGGGTAAGTCATCAGAAGAACTGCTGACATTGCGTGATGCATCACAGCATGATGAATATGCAGGGATCTTGAATGATGATACTGTTCTGATTGATGTTGACGATGAAAAGCAATCTGAAGTATTGATGAAGATTGTTGAAGATCTGCAGCTTGCCTGCAGAGTTTACCAGACAACAAGGGGAAAGCATTTTTTGTTCCGGAATGAAGAAAGAGTGCAGAAAAACTGGCAAAAGCAAACACTTGCATGTGGTTTGAAATCAGATGGCAAACTTGGCTGCCATAATTCATATTCTGTTCTGAAATTCAAAGGGAAAGACAGAAAGATCATCTATGATATTTACGATGATGAAGAATATGATCCTGTGCCAAGATGGATGCTGCCAGTGAAAGCTAAAACTGAATTTTTGACTATGGAAGAAGGTGATGGAAGGAATCAGAAGCTGTTTAATTACATACTGACACTGCAGGCAGCAGGATTCAGCAAAGATGAAGCAAGGCAGTGCATCCAGATCATCAACAAGTATGTGTTAAAAACACCACTGGATCAGAAAGAATTAAACAGCATCATTAGAGATGAAGCATTTCAAAAACCAATTTTCTATGATGGCAAATCTTTTCTACATGATAAGTTTGGTCAATTCCTGATTAGTGAATACAACATCATCAAAATAGGTGGTGTGCTGCACTATTTCAAGGATGGTGTATATGTTCCTGCTAACATTGAAGGACTGATGATCAAGCACATTCCAAATCTGAAACAGAATCAAAGAAAAGAAGTGCTGTCATGGATGATGGCATACATAGATAAAGATACTGCAGTTAGCAGTGCCAATTTCATTGCCTTCAAAAATGGCATCTATAATGTTGCTACAGATCAGCTTGAAGCATTCACTAAAGACCGGATCATGACCAACAAGATCAACTGGAACTATAATCCTGATGCTTACTGTCAGTTGACAGATGATGTGCTGAACAGGCTTGCCTGCCATGATCAGCAAGTGCGCCTGCTTCTGGAAGAACTGATTGGATATACATTCTACAGAAGGAATGAACTGCGCAAGGCATTCATGTTGAAGGGGAAAAGGCACAATGGGAAATCAACATTCCTTGACATGCTAGGATTCTTGCTTGGCACAGATAATGTCAGTGCATTAGATCTTGGTGATCTGTCACATGAATATAAGGCAGCAGGATTGTTTGGAAAGCTTGCCAATCTTGGTGATGACATTGAAGATGAATTCATTCCATCTGCAGGCACATTCAAAAAGATTGTATCTGGTGATAAGATCAATTCTAATGTGAAGTTTGCAGCACCAATAGAATTCAATCCATACTGTAAGCTGATCTTTTCCGGAAACACCATACCTAGACTTGGCAGGGGTAGAGATTCAGATGCAATCATTGACAGGCTGATCATTGTGCCATTCAATGGATCTTTCAACAAAGGCACTGAAGGTTTTTCACCATTCATCAAGTATGATCTGCGCACACAGGAAAGCATGGAATACCTTGTGCGCATAGGGATTGAAGGCTTAAAGCGTGTACTGCAGAATAATTCATTTACTACCACAAAAGCCATTGATGCTGAACTGGCTGAATATGAAGAAAGCTTGAATCCTATCAACACCTTCTTTGATGAAGTTGGTGACAGTCTGGAACATGAACCAACTAAAAAATGCTACAGACTTTATGATCAGTTTTGTTTTGAAAATGCCATGAAACCGATCAGCCATGTTGAATTTAGCAGACAGGTGAAAGAAAGATTTGGTTATGACATCAAAACAGTAAGGTTTGAAGGCAAACCAACAAAGATTTTTGTAAAGAAGGTGGATAAAGATGATTAAAGGCAGATATGTTGCGCAGATTGAAATTGATTTTTCATACATCCGTCTTTCTGAAAATCAATATGAAATGGCACATGCCAAATTGTACAGTGGTTGGATGGAAGAAGCAATAGAACATCATTTGAATGAAATTTTTTATAGTGCCAATCCACAAATAAAGGTGACAAGACAGCTTGCTGACATATGCAAAGAAGGTGATGAAGATGCATCTGATTGATAAGGATGCACTGCTTGATGGTCTGATCAATGATGATCCTAAACATGTACTGCTTTACATCAGCCACTTTCCAACTGTAGATTCGGTGAGACATGGACACTGGATAAGAAAAAAGATGCTGAACTGCATCACTGGAACATGGAAAAGCGTGTGCATGTGTAGTGGATGCAGGCACACACAGTTGACTGAATCTGCCTTTTGCGGTGGATGTGGCGCAAAGATGGATGGTGATGCTGATGAATAATCTTACACAGGAAGAACTGCAGCACATGTTTGATCAGGCTGCAGAATATGGTGCTACAAGGGCAATCAAGAAACTGAAAAGTGCAGGCAGGATCACATATAACTTCAGCAACAGCTTTAAAAAGACTGAAGAACTGCTGTATCTGTATCCGAAATTGCCAGAAGATCATCCGGAAAGAAAGCGGATTGATAAAGCACTTGAAAAGATCCAGAATGATGATTACTGTGATGTGATCGCATCCAGATATTTTGACGGATTGACCATCACAGAAATCAGTGAAATCTATGATTGTAAATATCAGAACATCAGCAAGAAAAGGAACAAGCTGATCAAGATCCTTGCAGCAGAACTGTTTCCAGAAGATGTTCTAAAGGAATTATTAGAAAGGTAAGTTTGTATGATTAAAGTTGAAAAAATTGATGTGTGGGGATTTGAACATGCCATTAGGGGTATGCGTAATCCATTAAACAGTTGGGATAAGTCTGACAGCAATTTCTTCTATAATGAAGAAGAATATGAGATGGACTGCATCATTGGCAGAAATGATCTGGATTTGATGCGTAGACTGTTTGCAGCAGGCACTGAACACAGAAAGTATTTGAGGCAGATCATTGTGTCAATGGACATCACTGCACCTTTATACTGGTGGAAGGAATTTGATACATATAAGGTTGGCACTGTTGCGAACAGCTGCAGCACCATGCATAAGATCCATGCAAAGGAATTCACATTGGATGATTTTAGTTGGGATCAGTTGCTTAACAATGGATGTGATCTGTTTGAATTGCAGTGGGGCAAAGACTGTTCAACAAAAGTTCAGCCACAACACTTTTTAATTCAGTACATTATTCCAGTGCTTAACATTTGTCGTGAAAAGTATTTGGAAACAAAAGATAAAAAGTATTGGTGGCAGATGATCCAGTTGCTTCCTTCCAGTTACAATCAGAAGCGCACTGTAACAATGAATTATGAAAATGTGGTCACAATCATCAGACAGCGAACTGGACACAAGCTTGATGAATGGAATGAGTTTGTGAAGGTGCTGAAGGATTTACCATATGTGATTTATCTTTGTGAGGGAAACAAAAATGAGTGAAACAATAAGATATGATGTGAATGGTGAAGTATTTTATGAAGAACCACCTGATCCAGATCCGGTGAATCATCCGGAACATTATGAAACAGGAAAGTATGAATGCATTGATGTGATGACTGAAGCACTTGGTATGGATGAAACATCATACTTCTGTTTAGGAAATGCATTCAAGTACATATACAGATGTATGCACAAGCACGATGATCCAAAAGAAGATGTGCAGAAAGCTGTGTGGTATCTAAACAAGTTTTTGGATTTGCAAAGGTGATCAGCATGTTATTTCTATTAATATTACTGATATGTATATCTATAGGTGAAGGATTCACTTTATGCTGTGTGTTTAGCTTTGACATGTATGATCTGCCATCAATTTATTTGTTAATATTTTATGGTGTGTGTATAGTGTTTCTTGTGTATTTGTTGGTGAGGTGTTAAAGAATGACAGTTGTTGACGATGCTTTACGAAAAATATTTAAGAAAATAGAAGAAAATAAAAAGAATGAAGTGATATATAGACAGGATGCGATTGATGAGATTAAAGAAATCTACGAATGGCATGACAACGTGACAAAAGAGCGGATTATCGAACACATTGAACGGTTGCCATCCGCACAGTCAGATGACAGGCTTGCAAAGATTGCGGAACTGGTAGAAGGTACAATAGACAATTTTGATAGGGATGATGCAATGGATTTGCTGTATCAGATTAAAGAGGTGTTAAAGAATGATCATGATTAAGTGCTGCGCAATATGTAAATATTGGAAAAATGATACCTGCGTGAATCCGGATCAGTGGAACACATGGAAAACAGCTGATGATACTTGTGATGATTGGAAGGAAGCAAGGGAAAATGGGAAAATGGCATGGTCAGATAATAACATGTGATAGATGCGGAAATGAAACCAGATGTGATTTCATTGGTAAACAATCTACTGATGGTGGATACACACAGTATAATACTTTTGAAGATCCACCTAAAGATTGGAAGTATTACCTTGACATTGATGCATGGTTGTGTCCATCGTGCAACAAAGAATACTTACATATAATTAAAGATTTTATGAAACAATAATCTTCTATCCACCTGCTGATATGGCAGGTGGATATTTTTGTGCATTATGTATAAATGTACACTGATATTTTGTCAATTATGTCAATTGCAATCAGTGTACATTTATAGTAAGATATAGATGTAAGGAAGAGATGCGAAACCACTTTAGAAAGGATGACAATCATGAAAGCAAAATTCATCAAAAAGTATCATAGAAGGGAATTTTCCAGAGATATTGTTGAACTCGAATATGAATATCGTGGGATTCGTTATTTAGTATTTGAGGATAGGGCAAAGGGGAATGAGCCATTAAGCTGGCAACACAAAAGCGAACAGGCTAGAATCAACAGAATCCTTGACACACCAAAAACATCTGGAAAGCCGTTTGATATGGATGAAATATTTGAACTGCTTGAACAGGATTAAACACCATAAAACACCTTCCGGTGTATAGGTAAACCGGAATTAAAAGAAAGGAAGGTACTAAACATGCTGCAGAAAATCAAAGGAAACTACAATGTTAGACAGCAGGTGAAAGCATTCATTAAGGAAGCAGACAGAATGGTGAATGCTTACGGATGGCAAAACAGGGTTACCTATCCATACAGCTATCCAATGAAGATCACAGGAATCATTGAAGAATTGAAGGATTATGATTCTTACACAGCAGGTTCTAAAGCACATCTGATCTCACTGGCAAATGGTCTTGCGGACATCCTGAATGCGTGGGAAGAACATCATGTATTATAACTATCATGCACAGGCAAAGCAGTTAATTGCAGATGGTCATCTGGTCAGCTATGAAATAGTTGACCAGTGGAACACCATCAAGCCTGCACTGGTCTTGTATTTTGACAATCACAGACCAATGCCAATCAGATCTTACAGATGGGATGAATATTTTAAGATATTAAATGGAAAGGTGATCAATAATGGATGAAAAACGCAAAGCACATGTGAAAGCATCAATGAAGTACAATGCAGCTAATGTCAAGCAGGTGAAGTTGAACCTAAACAAAAAGACAGATGCTGACATCATCAAGGCACTTGCTGAATGTGGGAACATGCAGGGATACATCAAAGACTTGATCCGGAAGGATCTGAATGATGTGGTACAGCCACATGCACTGAAGCTGAAGATCATTGAAGGTGAATTCAAAGATGGTGAATCAGTGACAGTCAGCATTGATGGGAAGGAATTCAAGCGAAAAGTGTACTACAGCAACAGATGGAATGATCTTGTGATTATCGTTTATGGGAATGAGTACAGGCGCAGCGAATTCAGATAAGAAAAAGACCACCAATAAAAGGTGGTCTTTTTCTTATGAGAATCGGATTAAAAAGGAGATTCAAACCTTGATATGACATTAATTATTGTCACCAATCTTCTATCTTTTCATACATTGATGTTAGGATTATTCATAGCTTCCTTTGCTGCTTACGCAAAGCCACACATGTTGAATGTGTGGCTTCTTTTTTGTACATAATAAGACCATGAAAAAGATAATACTATCATTAGCTGCCTTTACGATACTTGCCACTGGTACAGCAGGATCTGCATCTGCACAACACTGTAATGTCAGAAAAGGTGACAGCATGTGGATCATTGCTAAACGCTACAATGTTTTATTCAAAGACATCCTTGAACTGAACAAGCATCTTCACAAGGATGTTGATCTGATCCATCCGAAAGACAAGGTTGAACTGCCTGATGGAAGCACTGGAACATCTACAGATAAATCTGGCACAGGTGATAGCGATGCAAAGAGATCTGAAGAAACCAGTGCTGAAATGACACAGGCACAGGCTGTTCTGAAACTGGTGAATGCTGAAAGACAAAAAGCAGGACTGCAGCCACTCACACTTTCAGAAAAGCTTACAAACATAGCTTATACAAAAGCTAAAGATATGGCTGATAAAGGATACTTCAGCCACCAATCACCAACTTATGGATCACCATTTGACATGTTGAAACAGTTTGGTGTCAGCTTCAGTGCAGCAGGTGAAAATATCGCTGCAGGACAAAAGACTGCACAAGAAGTCATGGATTCATGGATGAATTCATCCGGACACAGGGCAAACATTCTGAACGAGAATTATACACAGCTTGGTGTTGGATTCTATCGTGGTGGTCAATATGGCACTGAATGGGTGCAGTTATTCATCAAGCCATAAAATATATGTGAGCGCATGTGAAATGTCTTAAAATGGCGCACAGGGCTTCTGAAGGGCATTCTGATCTGCTTGATCAGGATGCTTTTTTGGTTGCTTGGGTGGGTATTCTAATATTAATGAAATTGCGTCAAAATTAACATGGAAAGGTGGTGTTTATTCATGAAGAATAAAGAATATTGGATCAATTGGTCAAAGGCTGCTGCAATTCGTGCAGCAAAAACTTTTGCACAAACAGCAGTGGCATCCATTCCTGTTGCTGTTTCTATCAATGAAGTGCAATGGATGCATGTGTTAGGTGTGGCTGCACTGGCAGCTGTTCTGTCATTGCTCACCAGTGTTGCAGGCTTGCCTGAAGTGGATGAAGAAGGAATGTGATCATGGCAATCTGGGTATCATTATTTTCTTCAATCATTGTGGCACTGATCGGTGGGATCTTCTCTTATATTGGTGTGTCCAAAACAGCAAAAGCATCACATGATGCTTCCATGATTGAAATCAAGATGGAACAGGAAAAGCAATCAGTAAAGATCCATGAACAGATTGATGGGATCAAAGAGGACATAAACAGGCTTGAAAAGAAGCAGGACAAGCACAATTCCATCATTGAGCGCACATTCAAATTAGAACAGCAGGTGAATGATTTGGAAAAGCGAATGAACAGAACTGAAGTGGTGTAAATGGCTAAAGGCAGACCAAACAAATACTATACACATGTAAAGCCAAGGTTTGAAGAAATCAAAGAATGGCTGAAAGCAGGCGCAACTGACAAAGAAATTGCTGAAAATCTTGGTGTGAATCCAAAAGTGTTCTGCAAGTATAAAAGTGAATTTAATGACTTAAATGAACTTTGTAAAAATGGCAGGCTGAAGGCTGTGCAAGAAATCAAAGCTGCACTGTTTAAGCGTGCAACAGGATTTACATACAAAGAAAAGAAAGTGATTAGAAAGAAGATCCTGCTGAAAGGTGACGATGATGCGGATGTTCCTGCAACAGTTGTTCAAACTGAAGACTATACAAAGTATGCGCTGCCTGATCCTGCATCAGCAATGATCCTTCTGAAGCATTGGGATAAAGAAGCAGACGGATCTGCAAAATGGACACAAGATCCTGCAATGCTTGAACTGAAGAAAAAAGAATTTGAGTTAAAGAAAGAACACATAGAAAGTGGTGAATGGACATGATCAAAGGTGTAGATGTTTCTGCTTGGCAGGGAAATATAAATTGGTCAGCTGTAAAGGCAGCAGGAATTGGCTTTGCCATCATCAAGTGCGCAGGAAGCGATGATGGATTTTATGTCGATTCCAGATATGAAAGCAACTATAAAGGCGCAAAGGATGCAGGCATTCCTGTTGGTGCTTACTATTTTGTAGGCAAAGGATGCATCAGTGCTGCAGATGGCAAGGCAGATGCTGAAAGATTCCTGAAGCTGCTGAAGGGCAAGCAGTTTGAATATCCAGTGTACATGGATTGTGAAGTGACTTCACCTGCTGACAAAAAAGGCGCAACAGATGCTGCCATTGCTTTTTGTGAAACACTTGAAAAGGCAGGCTATTATGCAGGCATTTATGGCAGTACATACAGCACCTTTGAATCAAGGCTTGATGATTCCAGATTAACAAGATTTGCGCACTGGGTAGCACAGTATGCGAACAGCTGCACCTATATTGGTGAAGTCGGTATTTGGCAGTATTCAAGCACAGGATATGTTGCAGGCATCGGTGGAAATGTTGACATGAACTATGCTTATGTAGATTATCCTTCCATCATCAAGAAGCTTGGTAAAAATGGCTTCCAGAAGGCTTCTAGCAGCCAAAATAAGACCAATAGAACACGCTTTGATGCAATTAATAAGATTCTTGGTGAAGCAACTGTAAAAAGGCTTCAGGAGTTTCTGAACAAGAATAATAATGCAGGTCTGAAAGTGGATGGTGACTTTTACAAGCTTACATACAAAGCACTTCAGGCATACCTGAACAAAGAAATGAGGTGATCCAATGAAGTATTTTGCTGTTGGTGAAGATAAATCACTTGTAGATGTTACTGAACTGGTGCTTGCGCTTGCAGGTGGTGCTATGAGCGGAAACATCAGTTTTGAAGGATCACAAAGTACAAGTGAAATCATCAGATTTCTTGACAACAATATAAATACTTATGGAAATGGTATTTCTATTGGTGGCGGTGGTGTAACAGTCATTGGTGGCGGTGAAGCTGCGCAGGTACTGGAAGGAACTGTGCCTGCTGACACAGAAAGAGTGATGATTGGCAGTGATACCACCATTGAATTTTATACAAATGTACAAAGTGGTGTAGCAAACGCAAAGAAAGTGACACTTTCCACTGCAGGATTATTTTCTGGACATCAGAAAGCTATTACAAGCGGTACAGCAGCACCATCCGGTGGATCTAATGGTGATATTTATATTCAGTATTAAGGCAGGTGATTTTGCATGGCAATGAGCGTAAAAATCACGCTGACAGAAAACAGTGTATCAGTTGCCAATAATACATCATCTGTCAATTGTAAAGTGGTTCTGTCATGGACTGGTGGATCATGGAATCACAACGGAACAACACAGGTGCTTGTATTTGATGGTGTCAGATACACAACTACTGCAAATCTGAATCCAAATCAGACAAATTCAGGCAGTCAGACACTGTTTAATGTCACAAGGACTGTCACGCATAATGCAGATGGTTCAAAGACTGTTTCTGCAACAGCAACTGTCATTTCTGGTGGATCTTCCGGAACAATCAAAGAAACAGCGTCAAAGGTGCTTACAAAGATCGCAAGAAATCCAACAGCACCAACATCATTCACAATCACTGCAGGTCATGGCAATTATGTTGGACTTGGTGACAAGATCACCATGAAATGGTCAGGTGCAACAGGTGTGATCACTGCTTATGAGATCCAGTATTCCAGAGGGAACACAGGATGGAAATCATGGAGTGCTTTTAATAACGTAACTGGAAATTCACTTACAGATTCATTTGCATCAACTGATATAAATCAGACTGGTGCAGGAAAAGCTGTAAAGTATAGGATCAGGGCAAAGAATGGATCTTTAACTTCTGCGTGGAAAGAATCAAACACGCTGATCATGTCCGGTGAAATGGATCTGAAGGTGAATGGCGCATGGAAGGCAGGCACAACATGGATCAAGGTGAATGGCACATGGAAGCGTGCAAAGCGTGTGTGGATTAAAGTGAATGGATCTTGGAAAGAAACAAAGTGAGGTGATAAATATGAATAGCATCCTTCAGGGAACAACACCAACACTGACTATTGCAGTTGATAAGGCTGATCTTCTGCTTTCCAACATTTCTGATCTGGAACTGACATTTCAGCAGATAGGTGATCCAGTGTATAAGCACATGTCTGATGTTTCCATTGACACTGAAGCAAACACCATATCTTATCACTTCACGCAGACAGAAACACTTGCGCTGATCCCAACAAGGCAGCTGAACTGGCAGATCCGCTTTCTGCTGACAGATGGAAATGTTGTTGGAACAACTGTTGCACAGATTAATGTGTCAGATCTAATCAGTGATGAGGTGATGACATGAGTGTGTACAGAACAATCACTGTTGGTGCGCAGCTGTCAGGAAACAAGATCACTGCTGATGCAGATGTTGGTGGCAATATCAATGCAGATGCGCAGATGGTCAACAGAATGGAAATAAACAATGTATCTGATTATAATCTTCTGAACAACAAGCCACAAATCAACAGTGTGACACTGGAAGGTGACAAGTCATTTGATGATCTTGGTTTGGAAGGCATCAGCAATTTGGAACTTGAAGAAATATTAAGATAATGAGGTGACACGATGGCAAAGTATTTAGATAACAATGGTTTATTGTACTTTTGGCAGAAGATCAAAACGATCTTTGCAACACAGGATGATCTTGATACCTTATCAGGCAGGGTGGATGACATTGTATCTGAAGGCGGTGAACCAAATGTAATTGATACAGTGCAGGTAAACGGCACTGCGCTGACACCTGATGCAAACAAGGCAGTTAATGTGACCATTGCACAGGGATCATCAAACGGCACATTGGCTGTTAATGGTACAAATGTATCTGTAAAGGGGTTGAAGTCTGCAGCATACACAGAATCAAGCGCATATGATGCATCTGGCGCAGCTGCTGCTGTTTTAGGTGCATCCACTGATGCTGCAACAGCAAACACTGTATACGGCGCAAAAGCAGCTGCAGCTGCTGCACAGGCTGATGCTGATGCACTGGAAGAACTTGTTGGTTCAACTGCTGTTTCAACACAGATCACCAATGCAATTGGTGCGCTTGATTCATCTATTTCAGCAGAAACAAACAAGGCAATTGCCAGTGTGACTGTGACGAATGGCAAGATCACAGGCAGCACAAAGATTACAGTGCCGACCAACACCAATCAGCTGACAAACGGTGCAGGCTATCAGACAGCTTCTGATGTTGCCACTGCGATCAGCGGAAAACAGGATACACTGACATTTGATACTGCGCCTACTGAAGACAGCACTAATCCTGTCACTTCAGGTGGTGTGTATACTGCGCTTGCAGGAAAGGTGAACACGGAAACCGGAAAAGGTCTTTCTGAAAATGATTTTACAGATACACTTCTGACAAAGCTGAATGGTATTGAAGCAGGCGCAAACAAAACCACTGTTGATTCAGCATTGTCAAGCACAAGCACAAATCCGCTACAGAACAAGGCGATCAACACAGCTTTAAGCAACAAAGCAAATTTGGCATCACCAACATTCACCGGAACACCTAAAGCACCTACTGCTGCAGCAGGCACTAAAACAACACAGATTGCCACTACTGAATTTGTTGACACAGCAGTTACTAATGCCATTGGAAGCATCACAGGCATCAGCTTTGAAATTGTCACTTCACTTCCTTCAACTGGCGCAGCAGGTACAATCTATCTGATCAGCAACAGCGGATCTGGCACTAATATCTATGATGAATATATCTATGTGAATAGCAAATGGGAGAAAATCGGAACAACTGATGTTGATCTTTCTTCTTACTGGAATACAAGCAATCTGACAGCCATTACAAATTCTGAAATTGATACAATTCTTGCAGCTTGATGAAAATGGGGTGATCACATGTCTAATTATTTAGATCAGACCGGATTATCTTATTTTTACAGTAAGCTGAAAGCAAAGTTTGCATTGCGCAGTCAGTCACTGCCAGTGATCGCAAACATCAGCAGGAATGAAACTACTGGTGCTATGGAATTATGGTCAAAGAACCTGAACAACATTGTGACCACTGGCATGTACAATGCAATCACATGTACCAATGCCAAATTCCAGTATTCAACACTGATTGTCATTGGTTATTATCTTTCCGGGTACTGCACGCAGATTCAGCAGGATGTGACCACTGGTAGACTTGCGACAAGATCACAGATTAATGGCAGTTGGTCTGCATGGGTCGAAATTGATACTTCTTCATTCTATACAAAAACAGAAGTGGATAATTTGATTGCAGCAAATGCTGTGACTGCTTCACATGATGGTAATGGCACTGTAACAATCAGCGGTATTTCAACACTGCCAGATGCAAGCACACAGAGTTATTAAGGGGTGATGATATGTCATATGCAAAAATTGATGAATCACTTCTTACAGCCATTGCGGATTCAATCAGGTCTAAAAATGGAAGCAGTGATACATACACACCTGCAGAAATGGCAGTTGCCATTGATGAAATTGAAACTGGTGGTGGATCATCATGGACGAAGGTTGCGGAGACGAGTTATCAAGTCAGTACGACAAGCACATCAGTGTCAACTGTAGAAACATTTAAAACAGGGCATAGCGAAATTTGGACAAGCGACAAGATTCTGTATATCCGCATTCGTGATACGGCAGGGAAACGGAACGGATATTTTTACGGTAGCGATAATTTTTATATCAACACCAACGCCGCAAACAGTTCCACTAGTAATTTGACCCAAGGGATTCGTGCAATTATTTTGTGCAAAACTGACGGAACGTATAGCACAAATAACACAATGATAGGTGGCTCAGTCGGCTATGGCGTTTATACCGACACAATTTATAGCGACGGTAGAATTCGTGTACGTAGTAAATATAGCTCAAGCTATTCGCTGACTGTGGACGGCACATACAAAGTCGAAGTATATCTATTAGACATGCCAACAGGCGCACCGATATTTGAATAAGGAGAACAAAAAATGTATCAGTATTATATTACCGAAGTCAGAAAGACCACAACAGGCGAATTTGAGCATGAGAACTACTGGGTCTATGATGCGGATGAACTGGTTTATATCTATTAAAGGGGTGATTTTATATGGCTGAAATGAAAAGATTGATCATCGGTGATGGGGAATTTGAAATTGTCGATGAAGCAGCAAGAAATAATTTATCAAACATCCACAATAGCGTTTTTTATAAAAACATAGTGTATGAAACATATCGAACAAAAGACACTGATTGCTATGTAATAACAATTCCATATAAAGATGAGGATGGAAATGTTATTAATCCTTATATGGCATATAGTGAAACAGAAACACCTGCAGAATATGCTAGAAATCATGGCACTACATTTACAAGCAATGGCGCAGCTAATATGCTAAAAACTGATGGTACTTGGCAAGTGCCAATTACATTTAGTCGTGGTGAAAAAATATATGGTACAGAATGGACAGGCACACCGGTTCCAAATGACGCAAGAATTGTATCTTTTAATCAAGACAGAACTATTACTGAATTTCCAGTTGATGCGAAACTTTCTGATCTTGTGTCAGGTGGTGCATATAACACCGTTTCTGTTTACTATAAGCTAGTAGAAAATAGTGCGGTTTTAGATTTATCTGAAGTTGTAGTAAATGAGGATGGAAGGGTAACGGATAAAAATCCAAACCTTGCAGTTGGTGTAAAAAGCGATAAGACCATTGTATTTTTTGTTTGCGATGGAAGAACAAACATAAACAAAGGATTAGATTCAATCGAAACTGCGGAACAAATGGTTTCATTTGGATGCACAGATGCATGGATGATGGATGGTGGTGGTTCTGCTTCTGTAAACTATAAAGGTTCAAAACTCAATAGAAACATCGATGGAGATGGAACAATTGACAGAAAGATACGTTTTACATTCAATGTAAAAAAAGATGTAAGCAACGATGTTGCAACAGAAGCATTTGGAAAAATTGGTGAAGAAAAGCAAAATATTATAAAGCAGATTATTCCACTCACGAAAGACATATACAGAATAAATGGCTTTGCTTCCGGAACAGAAGTATTAGAAGAAGGAACAGATTTGAATAATATTATTGCTGTAGGAAGATATGAAGCAAATCCTAACTCGTTAGCAGCAACGATTGAAAATTGTCCAACATCCGTGGCTTTTGTCATGACTGTTGAGTATTTAGCCGGAACGAGTGAGTTTTTCTACACAATAAAAGATTATTATGGAAACATTTTTGTCAGAAGAAACCATATCTATTCAGGAGCAAACCATTTTACAGATTGGGAGCATGTTGTTTTTGAATCAAAACAGGATATTAAATTTGGTTCAGTGGATCTTTCTATATCTGTAAATGCTAATAGTTTTGCATATGATATTGATGTTCCTGTTTCAGGTTTAACATCTGATTATAAAGTGGTTTGCACTCCGCAATGGGCAATGGTGTATGTTGGAATTAGGAGTATAACGACTGACAAATTCAAAATTGATGTCAAAAACCTTAGTGACACAGCAATCACATCACTTAGGTTGCATTACATTTGCGTCAAATAATATGTGTACAAACCAACTGACAAGAAGAAATAAAACAGTAAAGCGCACAGCAATGTGCGCTTTATATCTATGAGGTATGCAAGTATGTATTCAAACAAAGAAGTGAAGGAAATATTGCAGCGATGCATCACAGCTATTGATTACATGGACAAAGTAAGTCATCTTCCTAATTGCAATGACTGTGCTATCTATCATGTGTGCAGCCATGCGCCTAGACTTGGTGAACAAGTGCGGATCAATTGTCCACTGCACAGGGAAAGGATCTGACATGATAACAAGGGAACAATTTTATAAAAGCAAACAATGGGAAGCATTCAGGAAGGTCATCATACAGCAGCGTACAGATGAAGATGGATTTGTGCATTGCTGTGAGTGTGGCAAGCCAATACTGCACAAGTATGATCTGATAGTGCATCACAAGCAGGAACTGTCTGAAGCTAATGTGAATGATGCGATGGTTAGCCTGAATCCTGACAATGTGGAATGTATCTGCTTTAGATGTCATAACAAGGTGCATGAAAGGTTTGGATTCAATAAGTCAGCACCAACTTCATATAAGAAGCATGTGTACATTGTTTATGGTGCGCCATGTTCAGGCAAGTCAACATGGGTACATGAGAATGCGACACAGGATGATCTGGTTGTGGATCTGGATAATATCTGGCAGATGATCAGCATCAATGAAAGGTATTCCAAACCTGCAGCACTAAAGCATGTAGTGTTTGAAATGCGTGATAAGTTATATGACATCATCAGATACAGATCAGGTAAGTGGCATTCTGCTTTCATCATCACAGGTGGTGCAATGAAAGGTGACAGGGATAGACTGGCACAGAGAGTAGGTGCAGATGATCTTATCTTTATTGATACAGATCAATCTGTTTGTCTGGATCGAATGCACACTAAAGGGTTATCTTCTGCGCAGATGGATGACTGGAAAAAATTTATCATTGACTGGTTTGAAAGATACCAATCTGATTGAATTGTTAGACAATTGGCACATCTCCCCCATAACCGAATAAGTGTTCAGTATAGGGGAG
>NZ_CALDKF010000062.1 GCF_937898925.1 uncultured Methanobrevibacter sp. | reverse complement strand
AGTCATTTAAGTACTCATTATTAATCTTATTGCCTTTATGTATAGGGGTCTATTTCTACTCTCCATACATAATAAATTTAATTTATAGAAGCCAATATGCTTTAGCTTCTCCAGCTATGCAAATACTCATTTGGACAGTGGTATTCCTCTTTATCAATGGTGTAGCAACATCCTTACTAAATTCAATTGGAAAAGAAGTTTCAGTAACCAAGATTTACCTTGTTGCTGCAATATTTAACATTGTTTTAAACTATCTTACCATTCCTGTTTGGTCATATATTGGTGCATCAATTACAACAGTGCTTAGTGAAATATTGATTTTAGTGCTTATGATGTACTCCATTTCCAAAACAGAGTACAAACCGGATTTATCATTATTAAAAACTATAATAAAACTTATTGTTTGTGGTGTTATCTTAACTATTGTTCTTCATTTAATTAATGTGTCATTATGGTTAGCAATTCCAATTGGTTTGATTGTGTATCTTTTAGCATTATTTATCACTAGAACAATTGATGATACTGATAAATATATTATTAATGAATTACTAAATAGATAATAAGAATAATAAATTTTTATATGAAAAATTATTACTATTTATTAGTTCTATTCTTTTTTTATATTCTATGAATGAGGGAGCTAAACTATGAGTTTTTTAAAGAAAATTGCAAAGCCTGTTTATCACAAAGCACAAGATAATTCAATGGGTAGAAGATCCATTACTTTAGCTTTTTTACTTCGTAGATTGACAAGAAGGTTTGGCAGTAAAGAGAAAGCCAGCAGTTATTTAGCTAAAAATATGCACAGATTCTACATCACTGGCTCTAAATTTAATAAAGGAACACAAATCAAGAACCTATTTAGGAAAGTGGATATTCATATTCCGAAATCAGGATTCATATTCTTTTTAGATGAATTTAAACATTTGTCTGAAGATGGACATATAATCGATAATATATCTATAGATTATTCTAAAGTTCTAAAAAGTTCCGTTTATGAATATAATGAGTTATATTTCCATCCTAAAGCAGGCCGTGGATTTGCTCGTGACTTAAGTTCAGATTTTATTAAAAACCAATTAGATGCACTTGATGGTATTGAATTATTGATTTATAGAATAATTAAGAAATTAAGGAATTCCAATCATAAGGATAGGGCTAAATTTGCCCGTTATTTTGAAAATATGATTGATAAGCCAGCAGAACACTTTGAAGAGGCACTGCAACGTATTTTATTCTACAATCAGTTATTATGGCAAACTGGTCATGGTTTGAATGGTCTTGGCAGATTGGACAAGATTCTTGAAGACTGCTATTTTGATGATTTAAACAGTGGGCTAATTACTCAAGAAGATGCATATGATTTAATCAAATCATTTTTAAAGACATTGCATACTTATTATTGGTATAAAAGCGCAGCTTTAATGGGAGATACTGGCCAAGTAATCATTCTCGGTGGAAAATATGATGATGAATATGGTGAATACTATTTCTACAATGATTTAACTTACATGTTTATTAGAGCAATAAAAGAGCTTCATTTGCCAGATCCCAAAGTATTGCTTAGGGTAAGTAGTGAAACTCCACGTGATTTGATTGAATTGTCCTTGGAAACCATCAATACTGGAATTGGCAGCCCATTGTTCTCTAACGATGAAGTGGTTATTGACAAAATGATCGAATTTGGATATGATAAGGAAGATGCAAATAATTATGTTGTTTCCGCTTGTTGGGAACCTTCTGCTGTCGGAAAAGGTTTTGAACAAAACAATATTAATTTCATTTCATATTTAAAACCTTTAAATGAGTTTTTCGATAATGAAACAGAACAATTCTTAGAAAATGTAAATAGCTTTGGTGAATTGTTTAATTCATATAAATATTATCTAAAAAAAGATGCTGATGAGTTGATAGCATTCCTTGACAATATTGAATGGAATAATGATCCTTTGCTTTCCTTGTTTATAGATGACTGCAATGAAAAGAATATGGATATATCTCAAGGGGGAGCTAAGTATAATCATTATGGAATCACTACCGTTGGACTTGCAAATACTGTAAACAGTTTATATGCTATTAAGAAACTTGTCTTTGAAGATAGGAAATACTCCTTGAATGAATTGAATAAAATGAGAAAAAATAATTTCAAGAAAGACAAGTATCAGGCGATTTTAACTGATTTAAAGAATGTCAATCCTCGTTTTGGTATGGATGATGAAGAAATTTTGGATATTTCCAATGAGATTATCCAATTTTTAGAGGATTGCTTTAAAGATTACACCAATAAGTTTGGCGGTAAAATCAAATTCGGTTTAAGTGCACCTTCCTATATTAGCGCAGGAGCTGAAATCAATGCTTCATTTGATGGAAGAAAAGCCGGTGAACCTTTATCCACACATATCTCTTTGGACACCAATAAAGACTTTACAGAAGTATTGCGTTTTGCATCCAAATTGGATTATGGTGGAGCAAAATTCAATGGAAATGTAGTTGATTTAATGCTTTCACCTGATTTCATTAAGAATCATACTGATAAATTTACAGATTTCATTTATTCAAGCATACAATTAGGATTTTTCCAAATGCAGATGAATGTTGTAGACAGTAAAACATTAATTGAAGCAAAGGAAAACCCTGAAGCACATCCAAATCTCATTGTAAGGGTTTGGGGATTCAGTGCATACTTCAATGACTTGCCTGAAGAATATCAGGATTTATTAATTAGTAGGGCTTTAAAGAATGAAGGTAAAATAGCTAGTTAAACTTTTAACGATTTATTCTTATTTTTTTAATTTTTATATTTTTAGGTAATAATATGACAGTTAGAATTACAAATATACAGCATTTTTCATTGGATGATGGTCCAGGAATCAGGACAACTGTATTTTTAAAAGGATGTAATCTAACTTGTCCTTGGTGCTGTAATCCAGAAAATATTAGTTTTGAAATAGAAAATTACACTCATAATAGTCAAAATGAATCCTTTGGATATGATATTTCTTTGAAAGACCTTGAAAAGGAGATTCTAAAGGATGAAGCATTTTACGTAGAGAACAATGGAGGAGTAACATTCTCTGGGGGAGAGCCATTGCTTCAAATAAGAGAATTAGAACCTCTTTTAAAGTCATTAAAGAGTAAAAATATTAACATTTGTTTTGAAACTTCACTATCTGCACCTTCTAATCTTTTAGAAATAGCTATTCAATATATTGATGAAATTTTCATTGATATGAAGGTATTAGATAAAAAAGAGGCTAAAAATGTTTTAAATTTGGATATTGATTTATATTATGAGAATTTAGAATTAATAAACAGTTCCAATTTAGATAAGAAAAACATTACTTTTAGAATTCCTTTAAACAATGAATATACATTAAAAGAGGAGAATATAAAAGATATTTTAAATTGTATTGAAAAATACGCTGATTTTAATGTAGAGATTTTTAAAACCCATAATTTAGCAGAAAGCAAATGCAAATCATTAAATCAGGAATTTACTATTTTTTCTCCTGTTGATGATGAAGCATTAAATGAAGTCTTAGAAAAAATTCAAGAATTGAATTCCAATGCTAAAATAATTAGTTTATAATGATTTAATTTTTCAAATCAATTCTTAAATTCATTAAACTTTAACTTTAAATAATAATTAAACTAATATTAAAATAGTACATTTTTTATAATTATAACAATTCAAGTGATTAAATGAGCTATGTTGAAGAGTCTACTGTAATTGATGAAACCATTTATGATTTAATAAATGAAGCATTTGACAATGAGAGAGAATACAAGGATGCCAAGTATAGAAATTCCATATTCTCCAAATACAATGACTATTTTGTTAAGACAGATGATGGATCATACAGCATCAAGTCAAAGGAAATAAATCATAAAGTCGAGACCCTGCATACCTCAACAGGTGCAATCAGTGAATCATTTGAAAAGTTCATAAAGCCATTAAAGCTTGATTACGGTGAAGACATAGCTATTCTAGACATCTGTGCAGGACTTGGATACAATGCATCTGCAGCTATTGATGACTTTTTAAAGAACAGTGATAAGAATCTGCACATTGATATGCTTGAAATATCCAAGCCAACCCTTGCAGCTGGATTGATGGTTCCTTCTCCAATAGAAGCTCATGACATTACCAAAAAGGCAATAGAGCAATCATTAATCGATTGCGAATATGCCTCATTGGAACTTGAATGCACTGAAATTCCAGAAAACATTGGCTTGAAGATTCATATTGATGATGCAAGGCAAGTAATACAAAAACTTCCTGATGCCACTTATGATGCAATATTTTTGGATCCTTTCAGCCAAAACATGTCTCCTGAATTGGTGTCAGTAGACTTTTTCAAGGAGTTTAGAAGAGTGATTAAGGAAAATGGAATTGTCTGTACATATACTTCATCCGCTCCTGTAAGAATGGGTTTTATTGAAGCGGATTTTTATGTATCCTTAGGTCCAATCTTCGGACGTTTCCAAGGTGGAACATTGGCTTCACCAAATCCTAAAAATCTTACAAAATCACTTCCAAAGAATGATGAGATAAAGATGGCATTGTCTGATGTAGGTATTCCATTTAGAGACCCAAATCTAAACTTATCCTCTAAAGAGATACTTGACAACAGGACTGAAGAAAGGCATATGGCACGCCATAACACCAAAATATCATCCGCTGTAAAGACTCCTATATTCTTAGGCCAAGAGATGGATGATGAACCATTGAAGAGGAGAGTTGAGAGAAACCTTGTAAAGATGAACATTCCAGGGGTTCTGTCAAAAGAGGCATTCTATATTGTAGAGCCTGAGAATGATTATAAAGAGGAGTATTTGGAAGATAACAATACCCGAACACGTGTTCTGGAAATGATGAGCCGTTTGGAAGAGATTAAAAATAAAGGGAGCATGTCCATTATAGAAAATGGGGAATGAAATCATGAAAATAATAATTTATGCTTCACAATATGGATCAACAAAACAATATGCTGATGAGTTGTCTAAAAGAACTGGCATTGAAACAGTGGAATACACTGAGATTACAGACATAAATCAGTATGATACAATAGTCTATCTTGGACCTTTATACGCTGGAAGCATCATGGGTCTAAAAAAGACCCTAAATAAAATCAGGAATGTTCAGGATAAGAAACTTATTGTTGGAACCGTTGGATTGGCAGACCCTAATGATAAAAAGAATAGGGAAGAAATCATGAATGGAATAAAGCAACAGGTTCATGGATGCATTTATAATAAGGCTAGAGTATATTTCTTGAGAGGGGCAATAGATTATTCAAATCTAAACCTGAAGCACAAAACAATGATGGCTTTTATCCATAGGAAAGTAAAAGGAATGAAGGAAGAGGAAAAGACTGCAGAAATAAATGCGGTTATTGAAACATATGGGAAAAATGTCAGTTATATTGATTTTGATGCTTTGAATCCAATAATCGATGAAATTCAATAGGGTATTTTGATGCTTTGAATCCAATAATCGATGAAATTCAATAATCTATTTCATTAAAAAACTTTTTAAACTAATAAGTTAATATAAGATATATAAATCTATTTTTTTATATTTTTAAAAGATTTTAGCATATTTACCAATTTTAAAGATTTATTAAATTTACTTTTTATTATTTAGCAAGGATGAGAAAATCATGTTTGAAATTAAAGCAAAAGATATGAGAGGAAGAGTGGGTGTCTTAAAGACAAAGCACGGAGATGTCAAGACCCCTAACTTGATGCCTGTAATCCATCCAAGAAAACAAACAATTAATGTTAAGGATTATGGTGCAGACATTGTAATCACAAACGCTTATTTGATTTATAAGGATGAGGACTTAAGCAAGAAGGCATTGGATGTCGGATTGCATGAGCTCATCAATTTTGATGGTCCGATCATGACTGATTCAGGTTCATTCCAATTGTCTGTCTACGGTGATGTGGACATTACAAACAAGGAAGTAATCGAGTTTCAGGAAGCTATTGGAACCGATATAGGTACTTCCCTTGACATTCCAACAGGTCCTTATGTTGATAGGGAGAAAGCTGAAGAAGACCTTGAAATCACCATTGAACGTGCTAAGGAAGCCATCAGTTATGTTAAGGATAACGATTATGAAATGAAAATAAACTCTGTGGTACAAGGATCCACATATCCTGATTTGCGTGAATACTGTGCAACTGAATTGACCAAGCTTGATGCAGACTTGTATCCGATTGGAGCAGTGGTTCCTCTTATGGAAATGTATCACTACAGGGATCTTGTTGATGCTGTAATGCATTCAGTAAAATGCTTGCCTGATTCCAAGGCACGTCATTTGATGGGTGCAGGACATCCTATGATTTTTGCCCTTTGCGTTGCAATGGGATGTGATCTATTCGATTCAGCAGCTTACATCTTGTATGCAGAGGGAGACAGGTTCCTCACTACAAGAGGTACAATCAAGCTTGAGAACATGACAGAAATGCCTTGTTCCTGTGAAGTGTGCTGCAAATACACTCCTGATGACTTAAGGGCAATGCCTAAGGAAGAAAGAGTGAAGCTCATTGCTCAACATAACCTTCATGTAAGCTTTGCAGAGCTTAGGCTCATCCGTCAAGCCATTGCAGAAGGGAGCTTGATGGAACTTGTAGAGGAACGTTGCAGAGCTCACCCTATGCTTCTTGATGCATTGAGACATTTAGGCGAGTACAGTGAAGACTTGGAAAAGTATGACCCAAGAAGCAAGAAGTCTGCATTTTTCTATACTGGTCCTGAATCATTGAAAAGAGCAGAGGTTACAAGACACTTAAAGCAATTGGAGAACATGGATAAGAAGAAAAACCTTGTTGTCCTTCCAGCTTATAGAAAGCCTTACAGCAAGTACTTGTCAAACAGCTTTAAGGAATTCCTTGTTTATGCAAAGGATGAATCAAAAGGTGAAGACGAGCCTTGCATAATTGACAATAAGGAAACTGATTTTGCTGTTTTGGACATTCCATTTTGTCTTATTCCACTTGAATTGGATGAGGTTTATCCATTAAGCCAAAGTGATGCCCCTAAGATTCATGACAAGATTGCTGTTGAGTTTGTAAGGGACTTCCTAGTTGATTTTGCTGAAAATTATGATAATGTATTGATTCATCCTAAGGTATTGGATGAGCTTGAGCTTGATTTCATTGAAGAATACCCACATCCTGAAGAAATCAAGTTTGAAAAGGATGACATCAAGAAATTGAAGGCAATCGCTGATTATCAGTTCGGCCATGGCGCTGGAGATGCATTATTCACTGGAAAGATCAAGATTGAAAAGAGTAAAAAGACAGGTAAGATCAGACATGTGTTTGATAAGAACCAAAACATTGTCAATATGAGAGCATCAGACAGCTTTTTGATTCTTTCCAAGTTAGGTGCAAAAAGACTTGCAACTATTGATGGAATGAGAAACAAGGTAATGATTGACAATAGTGTTGAATCCTTTGCCCGTGATGGAAAAAGCGTATTTGCAAAATTCATCATTGATTGTGATGAAAACATAAGATCAAATGATGAAGTCTTGATTGTGAATGAAGAAGGAGAGCTATTGGCATTCGGTAAAGCTCTTTTAAATCACAAGGAGATGCTGGACTTCAAGACAGGTCAAGCAATCAAAACAAGAAAAGGATTTAAAAAATAAAAATTATTATATATTCTAATTTATAGAGTATAATTAAATAAAATTCAAAAAAAATATGATTATTGTTTTAATAAAATTTTAGAGGAAATATTATGATACCTGGTATGAACCCAAAGCAATTAAAGAACATGCAAAGACAAATGAAGAAAATGGGTATGGACATGAAGGAAATTGAAGGTGTCCAAGAAGTTATTATTCGTTGTGATGATAAGGATTTAATCATTTCACCTGCAGATGTAAGCTTAATGACTGTTATGGGTCAAGAAACCTATCAAGTCACTGGAACTGCAGTTGAAGTGGAAAAGGAAATTGAAATTCCAGAAGAAGACATTGAAATGGTTGCTAACACTGCTGGTGTAAGTGCTGCAGATGCTGAAGAGGCATTAAGAGAAACCGGCGGAGATTTAGCAGAAGCTATTTTAAAATTAAATAGTTAATCAATTTCAATTTTCCAATTCTTTTTCTATTTTTTTAATTTTTCTTTTTTAATTCTTTATTAATTCTTTTTTTAATTATTTCTATTTTTGTGTTTCACTATTTTTTTAAAAGCCTTTTACTTTTTTATAACTTAACTATATTAATTATTAAATATAAATACTAATAAGTACATAAAATTTAATAGATTATACAGATTTTTTTTATAAAATTATAGATGAATTTATAGATTTTACAGATTTTTTAAAGATAACCATATTGTTTATTTATAGATTGATTTATGGATTTTACAGATTTTTTAAGATAAATATATTGCTTTATATATTTACAGATTTTTCATATAATTTATGACTTTTTATGATTTTACAGATTTTTTATAAATTGTGAGGTTAAATATGAGAGAATTAAATTTAGGAAGTGGGCTAGGTAATGTACGTGAACTTCTTAAAAAGGATTTTAAGGATGTATTCACTAAAAATCCTATTGTTGTCTTGACATTGCTTGCCATTATAATTTTACCTTCTTTATATGCTCTTATAAACATTCAAGCTTGTTGGGACCCTTACGACAATACTGGTAATCTTGAGTTTGCAGTTGCAAATCTGGATAAAGGTGCAACATTTGATGGTGAAGACATTAATGTAGGGGACCAACTGGAAGACGAATTGAAAAGAAATGATGATTTTTATTGGACTTTTGTAAGTGAAGATGACCTGCGGGAGGGGGTTAAGAATGGAACGTATTATGCTGGAATAGTCATTCCAAAGAATTTCAGCAGTTCCATCAAATCCATTACCTCTGATGATCCTCATTCTGCAGAATTGGAATACATTGTCAATAGGAAATCCAATCCAATGGCTTCAAAATTAAGTGATTCTGCAGCAAGAGCGGTTTACAATAAGATCAATGCAAACATTGTCCAATTCATTAATGTTGCTGCCTATGAAAAATTAGGAGACTTGCAGTCTGCACTTGCTTCCGGTGCAAGTCAGATGTCCTCTGGTGCTGGACAATTAAGTGCTGGTGCTTCAAAAGTGCAATCTGGTGCTTCTCAAGTAAAATCTGGAGCAAATGATTTGAAGAAAGGAGCCAATGACCTTTCTGCAGGTTCTTCTCAAGTTAAAGAGGGATCTTCACAGATTTCATCCTCTGCAGACCAAATTTCTGCTGGTTCCTCTCAAGTGCAGGAATCTGCAAAGCAATTAGACAGTGCTGTTGATGAAAGTACCTTGCCTGATCAGATTAAGCCAGTTGTGCATGGTTCTAAGGAATTGGCTAATGCAAGTTCTGATTTGGCTGGAGCTTCAAGCAATCTTGCACAAGGATCTTCAAAATTAGCAAATGGTTCAGTTGATTTGGCTGAAGGGGCTTCTAGTGTTGCAAATGGAGGTTCCCAATTGGCTGATGGTTCTGTAAGCTTAGCTGCAGGTTCTGCATTGCTTGCGAATGGTGCTTCTTCTGCATTGTTTTCAGCTTCAAGCGGTCTTTCAGGTGCTGCAGATTCCCTTTCCAGCATAACTGGTGTGAATGAAAGTGAAGTTGGAGAGTATATTTATTCTCCAGTTGTCTTAAAGGAAAATGAATTCTATGCTGTTCCAGATTATGGTTCTGAAGTCGCTCCGTTCTATTTGGTTTTATCCATGTGGGTAGGGGCAATAATTACTTGTGTGATGCTTAGAACTGGACAGTCAACAGGAACCAAATACACTCCTTCTGAAATGTACTTTGGTAAGCTATTGATTTTCTTGGTTATGGCGGTTTTGGTGTTACCTACCTTGGATGGGACGGTAAGCTTGAGCAGAAGGTTGCTATCAATGGTAAGACATTGGTTGATATTGTGCTCACTGAGGCAGCTCACGCATTGGACGACGTCA
>NZ_CALDKF010000061.1 GCF_937898925.1 uncultured Methanobrevibacter sp. | reverse complement strand
TACCGGCAAACAGTATCTGCCGTTTCGCATAGTAACCAATGCATCCTGACAATATTTGATTGTTTGATCGTATTTATCAATTTCAAGCAATGCTTTAGTGGTTTGAAGGTAGTAATTTTCCTTATTGGAATTCATGGTCACTTCTGCATTTGGCTTGAATTGCTGATTGCTTAATTTTTTAGGGTCTAATTTAGATGCCCAACGCAATACATCCAAATACTTTTCATTTTCTGTATAGATTTTCATTAATCTGATTACAGATAAAGTGTATGGGCATGGTTTAGCTGCTTTAGATGAGTCCTTTTGACTAACAACACTAACTATCTTTTTAGCAGACTCCTCGATTTCATCAATGAATTCATTATCCTTAACTTTTACAAAGTATAAATCCCAAGCATATTTGTCCTTATCTCCTTGGCTTAATTCTCCATCAGCTTCCAATGCCAATTCATAATGCTCTAATGATTCCGCATATTTCTTAACCTTATTGTATGCTCTTGCTTTTTCCAAATTTACTTCTACACTAGACATTGTTTTCCCCTTTATATGAATTATTTATTATCAGTTTAATTTTTTATTGTAATATAAAAATACTATAAAATCCGTTTTATATAAATATTTTTAATTTTTTAAAAAATAAGTTAAAAAAAAACTAGAAAATAAATTTAAAAAAGTTCTAATTAGTTAAAAAAAATAAAAAAAAGATAAAAAAAGAAAGTAGAATAATTATTAAAATTATTCTAATAACAATTTAAGCAAATTACAGCCTACTAATTCACCTAATGCACCATCTTTAACGCTATCTTCATCATAGACCATTACATCATCTGCTTCATCTTTAGATGAATAGATAGCAATAGGCACCATATCTCTTGTGTGTGTACCAACATCTATTGGAGTTGGATGATCAGGTAGAACTGCTATTTTAAAGTCCTTGTATTCGTTTTCTAATGCTTCAACCAATGGAGCGAGGATATATTTGTCAATGTTTTCAATTCCCTTAACCTTTTCTTCTAAGTTTTTAGCATGTCCTGCTTCATCTGGAGCTTCTATGTGAACAAATACAATATCATTGTCCTTCAGTGCATTTACTGCATATTCTCCTTTTGCATTATAATCTGTATCAAAGAATGCAGTTGCTCCTGGAACATCCAGATTAGTGCAACCGGAACATACACCTAAACCTTTAATCAGGTCTACACCAGTGATTACAGCACCTTTAAGGCCATAAACATCTTCCATCTTTGGCATGTCCGGCATAGTTCCTTGACCCCAGAACCAAACCATATTACATGGTTCCTTGCCTTCTTCAATCCTTTTTTGATTAACAGGATGGTTTTCTAATGCTTCTTTAGATTCTAACATGATTGCTTTTACTTCATCTGCAAATGAATCAAATTGAATCTTGTCTTCAATAGTCTCTCCAACAAAGTCATGTGGAGGAACCATATCGAGTTTTGCTAAGTTTTCAGCATTTTCCTTATCATTGTATACAAATAAATGTCTGTAGCTTACTCCAGGATAGAATTTTCCCTTGAAATCAGGATATTTATCATTAAAGTATTCATTCAACGCTTCCATAAGCTCTGCAGCCTCTTCTGAAGAAATGTGTCCTGCATTTGAACTTGCCATTAAACCATCACGCTCTGTAATGGTATTGCAACGGAATACAACATCTCCTTCTTTTGTCTCTACACCCATACTTGCAGCTTCAAGAGGTCCACGACCAGTATAATATTCCAATGGGTCGTAACCGAATATGCTCATATTAGCCACATCAGATCCAGGGGGTAAGGTTTCAGGCACATTTTGGATTAATCCAGTCTTTCCTTCTCTAGCTATCTTATCTAAAACAGGTTTATCAGCTATTTTAAGAGGAGTTTTTCCATCAATTTCCTCTATTGGATAATCACTTGCACCATCTTCAATAACAATAACATATTTCATTATAAAACTCCTTTTTCTTTTAACAATGTTATCAAATAAGTATAATCTGTATCTAATCTAAATAATCTAATAATCTATAATAATCTAAAATTATCTAGAATATCTGTAATATTTAATTACTTTTAAAAATTAAATTTAAAAAAATTATTAAAAAAAGTAAAAGTAGAACAATAAATTATTTGTTCTTAATAATATTGATTAAATCTGTAAGCATTGCAGAAGCGGTTTCTAAAGATCCTGCTCCTTTTCCCATTACAGTTATGTCATCTGCCAAATCGGTAGTTACATTTGCTAAGTTCAATGTTCCATCGATTGCAAATGGACTGTTTTTCTTAACAAGTCTTGGAGATACTTTCAATTGTTTTTCAGAAACTTCTCCAATCAATTTTACATAGTAACCTTCCTCTTTAGCAAGATTGATTGCATCTAAAGATACATCGGATATGCCTCTAACTTCAACATCAGCATAAGTTGCATCGATGCCTAAAACAGAATTAGCTAAAATAACCACTTTACATGCTGCATCAATACCTTCCACATCTTGTGTAGGGTCAGTTTCAGCGATTCCTAATTGCTGTGCTTCTGCCAATGTATTTTCATAGCTCATTCCTTCAGTGGTCATTCTTGATAGGATATAATTGGTGGTACCGTTTAAGATACCTTTGATTGAGCTGATTCCACAGCTTGCAAGGGTTTCTTGACATAAGTTGATGATAGGCATAGCTCCACCAACAGATGCTTCAAACTTGAAGTCCACTCCTGCAGCTTCCTTAGCTTCAATCAATTCCTTATAGAATAATGCTAAATGTCCTTTGTTTGAGGTAACAACATCCTTTCCATCAGCAAATGCCTTTAAGGTCAATGATTTTGCAGGTTCAGCATCCTTGATGTTTGTTGGAGTTGCTTCAATCAAGACATCATAATCCACTGCATCCAATACATCAATACCTGACTTGTCACTGCCGTATTCAGGATAATTTGCTAATTTTCCAGACTCTTCTTTGGTTTTAAGGAGTAATTCTTCATCCAATCCATCTTGGCATATTGCAGATGTAGATGAGTCAGCAGCTGCTACAACTTTTAAAGTGATTCCGTATTTCTCATTAATCATATCCTTCTTTAAGGAGATAGCCTTAGCTACACCTTGGCCTACAGCTCCAAAACCCATTAATATAAGTTTACATTCATCCATTTAAATTCCTCCTATACCTCATCAATAACCAAGAAGTCCTTCTCCTTAGCTATTTCCATGATTTTATTATATGCTATTTCTCTTTTACCTAAATCAAGTTCAACAGTTAATAAAGCAGTTGATTTAAGTTCACCATCTAATTTCAATTGTAAATCACTAACGACAAGGCCATCAACAGCATTGATCTTATCTACAGTGTCTCTTAAGTCTCTGTCGATAATGTGGCCATAGAGAATTGCACTTAACTTTTCCTTTCTTACAGTGTCATCCACTTCAATAAGAGGTATGTTCATTTCCTTGAATCTGTCTATAACAGCTTGCAAGTTCTCTCTTTCACCTTCGATAGCTATTTGAATAGCAGCTTTACCTTCTTCTGCCTTGATTTCCCTTTTGTGAACAATTGTAACTACATTTGCTCCAAGTTCTCCTATTGGATTTAAGATAGAAACCAATTGTCCCGGAATATCCAATATTTCAAGAATTAAATTCATTCTCATAATATAATCCCCTTTTAGTTTATTACAATTAATTTAATTAGATTTATTTTAATCTTAATGTCCTAATTAACCAGTCCATTCTGCCTTTTTCACAACTACATTGCCGTCTTTGTCAGTTCTTGCATTTCTGACAATTTTAGTTGAATCGTTTTGTTCGGATTCATCTTCACGGTTTAAGTTAAGGTTATCAGTAATGTAATAGGTTCCTTCCAATTCAGGAACTTTATCTAAGGTTTTTGAAAATTCTTCTAAGATCTTTTCTGCATCTTTTTCAATTGCCATTTAAATTCTCCTTGAAATTTTATTTAAAAATTGGTTATTTTAATTATAAAGGCTTAATTTGCCTATTTTATAATTTTAGAATATAAGTTAAATTTATATTAATTTAATATATGTTTATTAATATTAATATACTTTTATAATAAATGAATTTAAGCAATTTCTATTTTAAGCATCTTTTAAAATTAAATTTGCAAAGAATTCCATTGTCCTGTTAAAGCATTTGCTTATCCAATCCTGTGATAAGAAAATTACAATCAGGAAACTTAAGATAAATGTAATTAAAAGTGCAACTATCTCACTTTGGCTATAAAAGAAAGATTCAGTGAACTTTTTCACTAAGACAATGAAAAATATGTGCAAGATATAAATTGCCATGGAATTCCTTCCCCATTTAGTCAGGAAACATTCCTTGTCAGTCATAAACCGATTTATGATCAATGTGATAGCTATGCCTAAAACTATTATTAAAGCCCTTACAGCAATATTGATTAGATATGAACCATCATATGGAAATTTCATCATAATGATGCTTCCAGGAATGAAATATGCCACTGAAAAGGATGCCAAAAAGGCAATAAGCACTGAAAGGAATATGACTTTACTATTTTCCAATGCTGAACTTATATTGCTGTAGTTTTCCCTAAGTCTTGCCTTGTATTCATTAAAGTAAAAACCTGTTAAAAATACGGGTAAAAAACAAAATGTTCTTGATAAACTTAAGATATCACCAGTATATTTTATAAATCCAAACAACAATGCCAATATGAAGGTAAATAAAATTGGATATCTTAATTTATCAAGTATTGGCAATGCCATTTTCATAAAGAACAATGACAACAAAAACCATAATGCATAAGTTGGATAGATAAAAATAGCCTCACTCGGCTTTCCAAATGGAATATAAATTATCCAATAAATAATTGTGAATAATATATAGGGAACCAATATGCGCTTGAATATTTTAATGGGTTGATTCAAGTCAATTTTAGAAAAATAACCTGCAACAAAAAACAATATGGCTAAATGAAAGATAAAGATGTAGCTATGTAAATAATTTATGCTTAAAAACTTTGTAGAAAAAGCCATATGTCCCAAAACAACTAAAAATATTGCCAATCCTCTTAGATTATCAAATCTATTAATTCTTTTGTTAGTATTGTTTGCATTCATAAAATCACATAATATACAAAATTAGCATCTGATAAGTAAAAAAATTAATTTTTCTTTAGATTTTCAATGAATTCCTCAATGTCAAATGATCTTAAAACTTTCTTTTTCAAGATTTTATTGATTCCAGAACCGTATTGAGCTGCCTTTTTAGGCCTATCTGCTATATAATCAGGAACGCCAATGGATTTAGCCACATCTCTTAATATATGCTTTCTCAAGATATCCTCATTATCTTTTATTTTATATATTCCTGGAATATCCAATGACAAATCGATTATATCCATATCCAAGAACGGAACTCTTAGTTCAACTCCATTAGCCATTGACACTGCATCATCACGCTCAAGATTCACATGGTACATGTTTGCAATATCATGATAGATTTCCTCATCAAGGGCAAAATAGGCATCAAATAGACTGTTTTCCTCAAAATGCTTAAGATAGCGATTATAGCCTCCGAAGAGCTCATCTGCTCCCTGACCAGATAGCGCAACCTTGACATTATCCTCTTTCATTGCCTTTGCAGCAAGATAAATTGTCATTCCAACTCCTAACTTCATTACATTATCATCTTCAATAGCGGTTAAAACAGGTTTGATTGATTCCTTTACAGTAGTTTCATCAATAATAATTGTTTTTATAGGAAGATCCAATTCTTCAGCTATTTCCTTACTGAATCTAATGTCTTGTGAGTTTTCAACACCTACAGAATATAACTTGATATTAAGTGGAATGGAATTATCTTCATTATTCCTCTTTTCAGCTATTTGCTTTAGTAAAACAGCTAAAATGGTACTATCTACACCACCTGAAAATATCAATCCAATATTGGAAATGTTATTCACTCTCTTTTCAACTGCAGAGTATAAATCATCTCTCAAGAGTTCTTTATAAACTTCATATGAATCTTTTGTTTCAAGAAAATCCTTATATTCATTATAATTGCTTTTTATTTCCTTAAAATCAGTATTAATCAGTTTTTTAATCAAATTATCTTCTAAATCAACTGTTTTCCAGTTGTACAATATACATCCCGGTGTCAAATCATGAATATTTCCATCAGCTATTCCAGCTTTCCAAAGAGCTTTTTTCTCTGATGCAAAGACTTTAAAGTCTTTTTCTTCATCCATTCCATAGAATAATGGCTTCACTCCAATTGGATCTCTAGATATTGCTAAATTATCATGTTTCTTATCATAAACTGCAAATGAATAGTCAGCGTCCAATTCATTAATCACTGATTTAACTGATTCCAACAGATTTTCATCATTTGAATTGTAATAATAATTGATTAAATTAGCCAATAATTGGCTATCGCTTTTAGGCTTGGAGTAATTTTCATCATTTTCTTTTAGGAATTCTTCAAGCTTATTGAAATTATATATCTCTCCATTGAAGACTAAAACAAGATTATTCAGTATAATTGGCTGTTTATTGTATTCCAAATTATCACATATCTCATTGTTTTCATCAATAAGATTAAAAATTCTTTCAGCTCCAGCAATTCCAGATTGAATAACATTAAACTGATTTGAAATTTCTGTAATCGGCCTTGAATATTCTTTTGAAAATTTCGAAAATATTGTAATTGTACCTAAACTAATTTTTCCATTTATACAAAAAATACCAGCAACTACAGTTGTAATTGCTGTAGTAATATTACTTATATTTCCCATAATAGGCATTATCATTCCAGCAACAGTTTGAGCCATAAAACCATTCTTTTT
>NZ_CALDKF010000060.1 GCF_937898925.1 uncultured Methanobrevibacter sp. | reverse complement strand
CCTTCTTCATGGGGACCTCCCTTTGAGCATCGCATTTTTATACTGTACATCATAATCTTGCCTATTGAATTTTTACTATACTCTATTTGTTTTTTATAATTATTAATATTTGACATGATTCTGGATGAAAATCTTAAATTTTTACATGACGATTTTTCACTAAAATTTTTCATTTAACTTAATTGATTTAAGGTAGATTTAAAATAATAGTTAGATATGTAAACTATATTTTAATCATGTATAACTCTTATTAAATTGAATGATTTTCCAAATTATTTATTTTAATTTGGAAGTATCTACATAAGAGGATAAAAATTTTTAATTTTAGTAAAATTTTATAAAAATTTACGAAAAATAAGATAATAATAATTAGAGTAAAAATAGAAAAATTGAAAAAAAATAGAAAATAATAAGATAAAAATTTGAAAAAATAAAATTTTAAAAAATAAGAAAATTAGATGTTTAAATTAAACATCTATAATTAATTCGTTTTGTTAATTTGTTTAGTTAATTTGTTTAATTAACTTGTTTAGTTATTGATGGCATCCTTGACCTTGTCAAAGAGTCCCTTTTTGTAGACTTTTATTTCGTCTCCACTGATTTCTCCAAATTGAATCAAGAGTTTTTTCTGTTCTTTGGAGAGTTTTTGAGGAACAACCACAGTAATGTTCACATAAAGATTACCTTTTCCTGCACGTCTCATGTAAGGCATACCTTGGTCTCTTAATCTGAATGTGGTTCCGCTTTGGGTTCCAGGTGGAATCTTAAGCTCGACTTCTCCATTGATGGTTGGAATGTCTACAGTGTCACCTAAACTTGCTTGGACGAAACTGATTTGCTTTTCATAGTAGAGGTTTGCACCATCTCTTTCGAAGTATTCGTGTCTTTTTATGTAAATCTCAACGTAAAGATCTCCATTTCCACCGCCAACATCTCCAACATTACCTTCACCAGAGACTCTTAAACGGTTTCCGCTTTCAACACCTGCTGGGATTTTGATGTTGAGGGTTTTGCTTTCCTTAACGGTTCCTCTACCTTTACAGTTGTGACATGGCTCCTTGATGATCTTACCGGTACCATTACATTCGCCACATTGAACAACATTCATGACTTGTCCAAATAAGCTTTGTCTGATTTGTTTTCTTTGACCGGTACCGCCACAGACCGGACAGGTTTCAACTTCACTTCCAGGTTCCGCTTTAGAACCGTCACAGACTGGGCAGAATACATCGTGTCTTACAGTGACTTCCTTATCAGCACCATTAGCCGCTTCCTCTAAGGTGATTTCGACTTCAGTGTAAATGTCGCTTCCTCTTCTTGGGCCGGAACTGCGAGACCTTGATCTGCCAGTGCCAAATCCGAATAAGTCGAAGATGTCTTCTATTCCACCTCCTCCAAATCCTTGGAAGATGTCTTCAAAGTTTACGTTTCTAAAGATATCCTCATTAGAGAAGCCTTCCATACCTGCATGACCGAATTGGTCATATCTGGATCTTTTTTCCTCATCAGATAAGACAGCGTAAGCTTCACTGATTTCCTTGAACTTTTCAGTAGCTTCCTCTTTCTTATCCTCTTCCACAACGTCAGGATGGTATTTTCTAGCTAATTTACGATAAGCCTTTTTAATTTCCTTCTCATCAGCGGTTTTGTCCACTCCGAGAACTTCATAATAGTCACGCTTCTCTGCCATTTCGTCACCTATAAACATTAATTGTAATTGATTATTTATTAATTCTTGATTTTTTTCAAAGATTTTTTTTAATGATTTATATTTATTTTTAAAAATAGTATTGAACTATTAATTAAAATTTAATTAAATTACCTAATCAGCAATTTTTTCATAAAATAAAATAATTTAATTAAATTTTAACTAATGATAAGTTACTAAATTAATTATTAGTTAATTTTAATATTTAAACTTAATTTAATTTACACAAGTTTTTGATTCTTTCTCTCGATTTTAAAATAATTTTATTAATAAAAAGAATTCTTTAGACATTAAAAGGTTGTAAGTGGCTAAGAAAAATCAAGGAGGAATGTCTAAAAGAATTCAATTTATTATTTCTATTTTTTGAGAGGTTATAAGTAAATATGACAAATCAAAAAATAAATAGATTAAAAATCTTATTAAAATATTTTAATAATCATTTTAATCTACCACTAATTTGATTCAAATCTATTTTTTCTCTTCGAATTCAGCATCAATAGTGCCGTCATCGTCATCTTGTGTGCCTGCTCCTGCGTTAGGATCAACACCTGCTCCTCCAGCTGCACCTTGTGCTGCTTGTTGAGCTGCTGCAGCTTCTTGGTAGATTCTTGCACCGATGTCTTGAACCACTTTGGTAAGTTCATCGGTTTTCTCTTTGATTGCTGCAATGTCATCGCCACTGATTAATTCTCTAAGTTCTGCAACTAATCTTTCAATGTTGGATCTTTCGTCATCAGAGACTTTGTCTTTGATTTCCTCTTCATTGATGGTTTTTTCTGCAGTGTAGATCATGGAGTCAGCGTTGTTTCTAACTTCAATTTCTTCTTGTTTCTTCTTGTCTGCTTCAGCATTCATTTCAGCTTCTTTAACTGCTTTTTCGATTTCTTCATCAGTTAATTTAGTTGAAGAGGTGATGGTAATTGATTGTTCCTTACCTGTTCCTTTGTCTTGAGCAGTTACATTGATAATACCGTTTGCATCAATATCGAAGGTTACTTCAATTTGAGGCATTCCTCTTGGTGCAGGAGGTATTCCCACTAATTGGAATCTTCCAAGAGTGGTGTTGTCTGCTGCCATTTTTCTTTCCCCTTGAACTACGTGAATGTCTACAGAAGGTTGGTTGTCAGCTGCAGTTGAGAAGATTTGAGATTTTTTAGCAGGAATTGTAGTGTTTCTTTCAATAAGGGTAGTTGATACTCCACCTAAGGTTTCAATACCTAAGGATAATGGGGTAACGTCTAAGAGAACTAAGTCTTTGATTTCTCCAGCGAGTACTCCACCTTGAATAGCTGCACCCATTGCTACACATTCCATTGGGTCAATTCCTCTTTCTACAGGTTTTCCAATGAAGTTTTCCACGAATTTTTGTACGATTGGCATTCTGGTAGGTCCACCAACAAGGATGATTTTATCAATATCATTTTTGGTCATTTTTGCATCGTCTAATGCTTGTTTGATAGGTTGACCACATTTGTTTACGATAGGATCTACTAATTCTTCTAATTTTGCTCTACTTAAATTGTTAATTAAGTTGTGAGGTTTGCCGTCATTTCCCATGCAAATGAATGGTAAGTTTACTTCACTTGTTAAGGTAGTGGACAATTCGATTTTTGCCTTTTCTGCTGCTTCTCTTAATCTTTGGACTGCTTGGTCATCAGTCATTAAGTCAATTCCGGTTTCAGCTTTGAACTGGCTTGCTAAGTAGTTCATTAAAGCGTTGTCCATGTCGGTACCACCGAGTTGAGTGTCCCCACTAGTGGATTGTACTTCAAATACTCCTCCACCAAATTCCATAATGGTTACGTCTAAGGTACCTCCACCTAAATCGAATACTAAAATGTTAACGTCATCATCGTCATCTTGCTTGTCGATACCGTAAGCTAAACTTGCTGCAGTTGGTTCGTTTACAAGTCTTACTACATCAAGACCTGCAATGGTTCCTGCATCTTTGGTTGCAGTTCTTTGGTTGTCGTCAAAGTAAGCAGGTACGGTAATAACTGCCTTTTCGATAGGTTCTCCTAAGAATGATTCTGCGTCTTTTTTGATCTTTTGCAAGATTTTTGCAGAGATTTCTTGTGGAGTGTATTGTTTGCCTTGGATAGTTACTTTGTAATCGGTACCCATTTTTCTTTTGATTGCACTGATGGTGTTTTCTGGGTTGGTAACAGCTTGTCTTCTTGCTGGTTCACCAACTAATTGTTGACCGTCTTCAGTGAATGCAACATAACTTGGGAATGCTTTACCGTATTGGCTTGCACCTTCTGCACTTGGGATAACGGTAGGTTTACCACCAACAAGTACAGATGCTGCAGAGTTACTAGTACCTAAGTCAATTCCAATAATTTTTTCTTTTTTAGTATCAGACATAGTTTTCACCTTTACATTTTGTTTTTAATAAAAGTTATTTTGATTTTTTAATTTTTTAATTTTCAAATATTTCAAATTTAAAATATTTTTTAGTTTTAAAATATTTGATTAAAGAAATTATTTTAATTTTAATTTTTATTTAATTTTAAAATAATTTATAAATATGAATTTTAATTATTTTTTATTATTGTTTTTATTCTTCTTTTTTAGCTTTTTTGCAAACTCTAACTTTAGAGTATTTGATTACCTTATCCTTTAAGGTGTATCCTTTCATAAGTTCATCAACGATTTCGTTGTTTTCATGATCTGGACTGTCTACAGTAAGCAAAGCTTCATGCTTGAATGGGTCGAACTTTTCTCCTACTGCAGGAATCTCTTCAACACCTTCCTTTTCTAAAGTATTTTTCATTTTAGAATAAATTAATTCCAAACCTTCTCTAAGTTCCTCTTCATTGGTTGAGTTTTCAAGAGCCCTTTCCATATCCTCATAGATATCAAGGAATTTTACAATAAGGCCTTCATTTGCATATCTTATTAGGTCTTGCTTTTGTTTTTCTCCTTGTTTTCTAAAGTTATCAAAGTCTGCTTGAAGTCTTTGAATATGGGATTTAAGCTCTATGATTTCTTCATCTTTCCTCTCAAGGTCTTTGTTTAATTTATCTAATTCGCTGTCTTCACCTTCATCTTCTTTTGATGGTTCTTCTTTGCCATCTTCTTGTGAAGACTCTTCTTTAGATTCAGAAGGGCTTTCTTCTTTTTCCTGAAGTTTGGATTGATCTTCCTCATCAATTTCTTCTTCAGATTTAGTTTTATTTTTCTTAGCCATTTATTCACCTTTAATGAATTTATCATAAAGTATTATAATAAGAGAAAGAGAGCGATAAGCTCCTTTAATATTTTGACTTTAATCAAAGAATTTAGATTTGGGATTTTCTATTATATGGGTTAATAGAAAAGTTTTATGATTTTTAGATTTAAGGTGTGTATTAAATCTAAGAAAATCTTTGTTTATAGTGTGATTTTTTTAAGAGGATTTTGAAATGTTCTTTGATTTGTGTTTATCCAGTTTGTTATTATTTATTAGAATTTTATAGGTTTCTTATAATAACTTTTTGAGTTTAGGCTATTTATCAAGAGAACTTTGATTTTTTGATTTGTTTAAGTTCTATTTTTAATGAATAACCGTAGGATTTAGATTTTATTTTGTCAATTTATATTAAAGTAACAAAATGTTATCTTTCTCTATACTTATTATAGTAACAAAATGTTATATAAAGATTTCGGTTTTTAGTAACAAAAAGTTAATATAATACTTATGCCCATATTTTAGTATAGAGATATTAATGAAAATATTAATTCAAATATTGTATAGGAATATCAATTATAAATAAATTGTAATATTAATATTAATTACTTTTTTAAAATTATGGAGGTCAAATTATGGAACATAACCAAAATCAACAGGATGTTGATATGGAAGCGATTCTTGATGTTATGGGATGTAAGACTAGACGTGATATCATGGATCTCTTAAGGGAAGAGCCAAGATTTGTTAGTGAAATATCTCAAGAGCTCCAAATAGGTCAGAAAGCTATCATTGAGCATTTAAGGGCTATGGAAGATGTCGGTATTTTAACATCTTCAACAAAAAAAGTGGTTAGAGGTCGTCCACGTAAGTATTATGATATGCCAAATGATGTGAATGTGCATATTACAATTACTAAAAACTCATTCAATGTATCTTTTTCTGAAGATTTATTAAATCCTCATAATGATATCAAACAATTGCCTTCTGGTGATGAGTGGTCTAAGTTATTGGATATTGAAAAGAGAATTGACCAAGGTCATACAGAAGCTATTGAGGAATTGAAAGCCCAAATACGTTTATATGACAACTTAAAGGAAAGAGCAGAATATATCTTAGAAAGAACTTATAATAGATATTAAAATTATTATATAATATTAGTATATTAATAGTATTTTATAGTTTATTATATTATTAATAGATATTTATTATAATATTCTTATTATTTTTTTATTTTTTTAATTTAATCATATTCAAAATCAGTATTCTATTTTTAAAAGTATTTTATTAGAGGTATTAACATGGAAGATTTTTTACAATTAGCAGAAGAGAGATACTCAGTTAGACATTACTCTCAAAAGGAAATTGAAAGCGAAAAACTAGATAAGATTTTAAGAGCAGCTCAAGTTGCACCTACTGCTGCAAATTACCAACCTCAAAGGATTTTTGTTTTGAAAAGTGAGGAAGCATTGGAAAAGGCAAGAACAGTAACTCCTTATTGCTTCAATGCACCTGTAGTTTTGCTTATCTGTTATGATAAGGATGTTTCATGGAAAGCAGTTGACGGTCATGATTCTGGTGTTGTAGATGCAAGTATTGCAATTACTCAAATGATGCTTGAAGCATGGGATTTAGGAATTGGATCAGTTTGGGTAAGAGGTTATGATAAAAGAGTTTTGGATGAAGTATTTGAATTGCCTTCAAATTTAGAATCAGTAGCTCTTCTTCCTATAGGATACCCTTCTGAAAAAGCAAGACCTGCTCCTCTTCATGCAAGAAAATATCCTATTGAACATTTTGTTAAAGAGCTTTAGGAATAATTGATTTTATTATTCTTTTTTTATTATTCTATTCTTTTTTTATTTTTTTATTTTTATTTTTATTATTATTATTATTATTATTATTATTATTATTTTTTAAAACGATTTTTTTATTATTTTAAATTAATTCCTGCAACAATTGCTTGTCCTAATGATACTGAACCATCTCCAGGACAGGAGTTGATGTGTTGAATGAATTCGAATCCCTCATTTTCCACATATTCCTTGATATGTGCTGTGATTGCCTCGTTGTAGAACACTCCACCGGTTGCACCAATTGTTTTGATTCCTTTTTCCTTAGCGGATTCTATAGCAAGCTTTGCAAGTCCAATGCTCACTGCCTTTTGACCTGCAACTGCTACCTTATTAAGGTTTTCTCCATCTTCAATCTTGTCTACAACATATCTCATTATTGCTGTAGTGTCAAGAATCATTCTTTTTCCATTTTCATCTTCGTATTCCTTGATGATAATTGGGAAATCCTCTAGAGTGTCCTCTTCCTTGTAATCATATGCATATGATTCCAATTTCATGGAAGCCTCTCCTTCATAAGTTCTTTCATCACAAATATGGAGTGCAGTTGAAACGGAGTCAAGAACTCTTCCTGTACTGGTGTTTATTCCAACATTGAGATTGGTTTCCAATTGCCTGAATAGGCTTTTTATTTCGATCGCTCCATGTTGGAAAGAGTCAATGTAATTCTTGTTCAAGAGTTCCTTCACATAATCTTCAGTGTACTTTTCACTTTCGTAGTCACTATTAGGGTTAGACAATATTGCTGCAAGCATTCTTGCAGGATATTTGGTACATAAATCTCCACCAGGCATCTTTTGAGGCATTAGGGATGCTGTTCTCTCATAGTCTCCAATATTTGTGTATAATATTTCTCCTCCCCAAGAGTTGCCGTCTCCACCATATCCTACTCCGTCAGCAGCTATAATGATCATCTCATCATTTGAGCTGTTTTCATTATAATGGTCATTCAATAGTGAGATTCCATGAGCATGATGGTGTTGAACCTGTATCAATGGGCAGTCATATTCCTCTGCATATTCCCTTGCAAGCTTTGTGGTGAAGAATTGAGGATGCAAATCGCAAGCTATTGCATCAAAACTGTCTGTTTTTGTAATCCTCATCATATGCTTGATTGCTTCCTGAAGGAATTCATAGGTTCTGTACTTGTTTGTATTTCCAATATGCTGTGATACATATGCCTTTGAGTTCTTGAGGATTGTAAATGTTACATCAAGCTCTGGTCCAAGTGCAAGAATATTGAGATTGTCAAATTCCGGATTGAGATTTGTGTATTTTCCCTTCAAGTCATAAGGCTCTGGTGTGTATCCTCTTGAACGTCTAATGAATGCTAACTCATTGTTTCTGAATCTTGCTACAGAATCATCGCATCTGTTCAATATTCTTCTGTTGTGAATTAGGTAATAGTCAGCTATTGTGTCGAGATTTTTGAGTATTTCCTCATTTGTAATCATCATTGGCTCTCCAGGAACATTTGCTGAAGTCATGATGTAAGCTGGAGTGTCAGTATGATTGAATAGAAGATGATGGAGCGGTGCATAAGGTAACATCACTCCTATATTGTGCAATCCTGGTGAAACTGACTGTGCAAAATCATAGTTTTCACTCTTCTTTAGGATTACAATAGGTCTTTCCTTTGACAATAATGTTTCCTCTTCAGCATCTGATACAATTGCATATCCTTTAACTGTTTCAATGTCTGGACTCATAACTGCAAATGCCTGATTTTCTCTTCCTAACCTTTCCCTTAAAAGGTTTACAGTGTCCTCAAGCATTACATTTGCCACTAAGTGTGTTCCTCCAATTCCCTTGATTGCAAATATCTTTCCTTCATCGAGGAGTTTTGCGGTTTCTTCCAATGGGTCTTCGCAATCAACCTTAACTGGAGTTTGATCATCATTCTTATACAATTCCAAAGATGGTCCACAAACTTCACAACAGCTTGCTTCTGCATGGTAACGTCTGTCTAATGGGTTTTTGTATTCCACCTCACATTCATCGCATAATGGGAAGTCATCCATAGTGGTCTTATCCCTGTCATATGGAACGTTTTCAATTACAGTAAAACGAGGTCCGCAATCGGTGCATGCATTGAATGGATAATTGTATCTTCTGTTGTTTGGATCGTTTATCTCTTCCAAGCACTTATCGCAGATTGCCAAATCTGGTGGAATGACGGATGTTCCAGAGAAACTGTCTGAACTTTCCTTGATTGTAAAATCAGCATATTTTTCATCATTTGCAAGCTCTTCAGTTTCCAGATTGTTTATTTTAGCTATTGGCGGAAGCTCATTCTGGAGTTTGAATATGAAATCAGTTATTTTCTCGTCTGAACCTTGGATAATTATCTCTACAACATTTCCCAAGTTTCTGACATAACCTGCCAGTTCCAATTCAGTAGCTATCCTATATACGAAGGGTCTGAATCCTACTCCCTGTACAATCCCTTCAACCAATACCTTTTCCGTTTTCATGGTCACCATCTAAAATAAAATCATAAATAAAAATTAATATTCATAAAAAATATCATAATTAATATTCATAAAAAATATCATAATAAATAATCAATATAATAATTATATATTATAGTAATTATAAATCTTTTTAATATAATATTTTCGATTGAGATTAAGATTTAATAAAATTTTAAAAATCTATTTCAATAAATTTTATAATGTTTGTGATAAAATGAAAGAAATTCTTAAAAGTCTTGCTGAAGGCAAAATATCAATTGAAGAATGTGAGACTCTTTTAAAGGCTGAAAGCATTCGCCAATTAGATGATGTGGCTCAAATTGACACTTCCCGTAAGGATAGGACTGGATTTCCTGAAGCTATTTTAGCAGATAGCAAGGATTATGATGATTTGCTTACTATCATCAAAAGATTTTTTGAAAAGCAGGAATCTGATACTGATTCAATTGAATTAAAAAACAATATCATTATTACAAGATTATCCAAAGAAAGGTATGAATCATTGGAAAATGATTTAGATTATCTTCTTGAAAAGGGAATCAAGTTTGATTACAATAAGAGAGCTAAAATTCTTATTATCTATAAGGATTCTTTAGTTGACTTCAATTCTGAATACGGCAAGGTAGGGCTTTTGACTGCTGGAACCTCTGACATTCCAATAGCTGAAGAAGCGAAAGTCATCGTCGAACAGGGTGGATGTGAAGTCATCAGTTCCTATGATATTGGTGTTGCAGGAATCCATAGGCTATTCCCACAGATTGCCCACATGGTTGAAGAGGATGTCTGTGCGTTCATTGTCTGTGCAGGAATGGAGGGAGCATTGCCTTCTGTAGTTGCAGGATTGGTGGATGTTCCTGTAATTGCTGTTCCAACATCTGTAGGATATGGAATCGGTGCAGATGGAAAGGCGGCATTGTATTCAATGTTGCAGTCTTGCGCTCCCGGTTTGGCTGTTGTCAATATTGACAATGGATTCGGTGCAGGAGTTTGCGCTTTGACAATTGCAAAAAATATTGCTAAAAAGGTAAGAATGTCTAAGGAATAGTCATTTTTTATTTTATATTTTTTATATTATTTTTTATTATTAATTTTGATTATTCAAGTGTGATTATTTTAATATTTTAATTATTAATTCTGATATTGGTGTTTGTATTGATTTTTAGAGACTTCGATCCAGAAATTCATGATGTTTATAAAGTGGCTGAATTAATCTATGATGTTGATTATAGAACATTCAAGCATGTTTTCAAGTCAAAGGAAGAGGGTGTTGAAGCCATTAAAAACAGATTGCTTTTGATTGATTTTGCAGAAGATGCCGAAGTGGATGAAAATGATTTGTTCTATGTCTTCTTTGATGATGATGACACAGAGGAAAAGGAAATCATCGGAATGTTCAATGGTGGAAAAGGAGTACAGCATTCCCTTTTTGGAGATATAAAAAATCAATTCAGAACCCTTAAGTTCTCTGAAGCATTAGGTCTTTCCAAAGTCTCTTTTATGGATAATTTCGTTTTGGTTGATGTTGAAGATGATGACTTCTACATTTGCGAATTGGCAATCTGCTCAAATCAAAGGGGAAAAGGTTATGGGACAGAAGCTTTGGACCAATTGATTCAGCTTGCAAAGGATTTGGATTGCAAAAGAGTGGTTTTGGATGCAGACTTTAGAAATGATGGTGCATTCAGATTATACAGCTCTAAAGGATTCAAGATCTTCAATAGAAAATCCTTCGGTGTTCCTGGTAAAAAAAGAGGGATGCGAAATATGGAGTTAATTCTCAAATAGTTATTTAGCTATTATTTTTAATTTTTTAATTCTTAATTTTATTCGTAATTATTCAAACTAATTATTCTTTCATAAAAAAAGAAGATGATTATTGAAAGAATTATTTTCTTCTTCTTTCAAATTCTTCTAGAATTTCATCAAATTCCACTCCTTTGTATGCTAAAAGGAGCAATGTATGAAATATCAAGTCAACAGATTCATAAATCAAATTCTCATCATTTTTAGAAGCGATGAGAGTTTCTCCACATTCTTCAGCTATTTTTTCAAGAATCTTATCCTCTGCCTTTTTATTGCTGTCTTTCATGATATTGGAGGTGTATGAATCTATTGGTGAATCTCTACGACTTTCCAATACTTCATAAACATCTCTTAAAATCTTGTCATCTACCATCAATTCACTTCCAATTATAATCAGTGTTTTTGTTGTGTATTTTTAATGGTTTCAGTTAGTGCAATCAATGGATGTTGATCGTCATCAATGATGGTTATGTCATTAAATGAATTCAATCCTTGCTTTTCAGCGGTTTTTTCCATACCTAACTTAATGTCCTTATGGAAATCCACAACATAGGAATCAATCTTATCCAAACCTAATTTTACAGAAGCCACTGCTCTGTGGTGTCCATCCACTAAAATGTATCTTTCTCCACTTTTAACTACAATGGTTGGTTCTGCCAATCCCTTTTCAAGTTCATAGGTTCTTCCTTGCAATTCATCTGCATAAACCCTATCCTGTGTAGGTCTAATTTTTTCTACAGGGACTTGCTCTCTTGTCAATGTGGTTTCAATGTCATAGAGCTTTTCCATGGTTTCCTTAAATGCATTGACTTTAGTTGGAGTTGATCTTTCAATATGTGACCTTACAATATCTGTGTTGGTCATGATTCCTTTTACATGTCTTTCCTTATCAACAACTGGAAGTCTTGAAATACCATGTCTGAACATAACTCTTGATGCATCGTTGATATGCATATCCTCTCTTGCAACGATTACATCTGTGGACATTATTCCACTGACTTGATCAGTTACCCAATCCTTTAGCAACAAGTCGTATGCAGTGATAATTCCAACGATTTGTCCCTCTTCATCAACAACCGGATAACCGTCGTGCTTTGTTTGCTTCATTAATTTAATAACATCATTATTGAGAGTATCATATTTTACTGTAAATACATCTTTTGTCATGTAGTCTCTTACTGTTGCCTTTTCTGTATCCATATTCACCCTCCCTTGTATTAAATTTTTGATAATTATAAATAGAATACTGAAGAATGTTTATTCTTCAAGCAATTCTTTTAATATTTTTACAGTTTCTCTTGGGTCAGCTTTTCCTTTGGTTAATCTCATTACTTGACCCATCAAGAAGTTCAATGCACCTTTTTCACCATTGTGGTAATCGTCTACAGCTTTAGGGTTTTCTTCAACCGCTTGTTTTGCTGCAGCTTGAACTTCATCATCTTTAACTACACCAATCAATCCTAACTCTTCAGCTATTTGTTTTGGAGTTTGCTTGTTGTTTGGCATTTGTTCAATGATTCTTTGACCTGCTTTTGTGGTGATTTCCTTATTCAATAGCATGTTCAAGAATTCAATCAAGTCATCTGCCAAGATTCCACTTTCTGCAAAGTCAAGCTTATTGTAAGTCAATACCCTTTTAAGTTCATCTCTCATCCATTTAGCTGCGAATTTAGGGTCAACTTCTTTAGCCACTTCTTCGTAGCATTGAGCTAAATCAAGTTCGGAGGTAAGAACTTTTGCAGATTCCTCATCGATACCATATTCTTCAACAAATCTTTTCACTTTGTTGTGTGGTGCTTCAGGCATCACATCAAGAACCTTGTTGATTTGGTCATCGCTGATTTTCATTGGTGGCAAATCAGGATCTGGGATGAATCGGTAGTCATCTGCATTTTCCTTATCCCTCATTGAAACGGTAATCATTTGTGATTCTAAGAAAGCTCTAGTTTCCTGTTTGACTTCACGACCTCTTTTCAAGAGATTTTTCTGTCTGATAACTTCGAAGTTCAATGCCTTGTATGCACCTTTAATGGAGTTGATGTTTTTCATTTCCACTCTGTTTCCACCATTGATGGAAACGTTTACATCTGCTCTCATGGTACCTTCTCCACGAGCTCCTCCACTGTATTCCAATACTCTGATAAGCTCTTTCAAGAAGTTACGTGCTTCTTCCGGTGAGTGCATATCAGGTTCAGTTACAATCTCGATAAGTGGAATTCCAGAACGGTTGAAGTCTACAATACCTCTATCCGGTTTGTATTGTCCAGGATCCTCTTCCATGTGAATTTCTCTGATTCTTACACCATTCAATTCACCTTCGTATCCTATAGGAACAGAAGTTTTCTGATATCCGCAAGGCAAGTCAGGATAATCGTAGTGTTTTCTCATGAAATAAGTAAAGTTTTTATCAATTTTACAGTTAAGCATCAATGAAATCATTAAAGCGTTTTCAATAGCTTTTTCATTGGTTGGAAATGGTTTAGCACCTGGTTGGTTTAAACATACTGGGCAAACGTTGGTGTTTGCTGGTGCTTCTTGATAGTTTGTTGGACAGTTACAGAATAACTTTGAATCGGTTTCAAGTTGTACGTGAATCTCAAGTCCACACATCATATTTACGTCTATATTAATCCCTCCAAGGATTTTTAAATATTATGTTTAATTGTTTTTTTTAATTAAATAAGAATAAGTAGTTAATAGAAATAAGCAGTTAACTTAAGAAAAGTTATTTAAAAGTTATGTTAATTAACTATAAATTCATATTATGTTAATTTATGTACTATTATATTTATAAAGATTTTCTTTATATAAAATATTAGATATTAAAGAATTATTAATAGAATTATTAAAAGAATTAAAAAAATAAGAATTATTTATATTTGTTTTTCAAGGAATCCTTAATGTATCTTTTAATGTATTGATCCAATTCTGGACTGATTTCACTTTTTTCAGGACCTAATTTGCTTTTGTCTGTAAATGTTCCCTTAAGGGTTCTTCCAGTCCATTTGACCTCTTCCTCAACCCTTTTACCGTATTTAGTACCAAACATCTTAAAGAGTGGGAACTTAGTTATTCCATTAGCTCCGCTTAGGATGAGGATTCCTATATTCGCCAAGTTGTCAGTCCATGTTCCACAGATGATTTCCAAGTCTGGGAATTCAAGCCTTATTGTAGAGACTACCTTAGCATAGTATAATGATGCCGGTTGGGAACTGTTTACATATTCAGTTTCCGGATGAGGATTTAATGAATAAAAGATCACTCTATCAATTTTATGTTCTCTGATGTAGTCCTTTAGGTATTCCACATCTTCAAAGCTTTCTCCAAGGCCTAAGATTATTGTAATCGCTTTTTTGAATCCCAAGTCTCCGGCCTTATCCAACATAGCACTGATTTGGTCCAAAGGCTTGCTCGGGCAAACTGTCTTTTGAAACTCTGGATTTGCAGCTTCAACAGCACCTGTGATTCCTTTTATCTCAGAGCCGTATTCTTCCAATTCAGAGGTGATTCCAGTGTTCAGCCAAACTCCGTCCCCAGTGATTGAGTGTATGTTTTCAGCTATTGACTTGATTTCTGAAGTGGTGAATGATTTGTATCCTCCAGATAGGAATTCTATATTCCATCCGAGTCTGCTGCACATTTCCGCTTCTGCCAATATATTGTTCACTCTACGTTTTGCTTTAGTGGGATCCTTGATCTTGTTTTTTTGAGTGCTCATATAGCAGAATTTGCAGTCTCCCTTATCACACCACCATGATAAAAAAACAGCCCTTTCTAAGCTTATTTCAGTATATCCCTTCTTTAAGCTAAGATTGTTTGCTTTGGTGATTAATTCAAGTGTTTCAATGCTGTTAATATTATTCATGGTTTCACCTTGTTTTTCTTCCTTTCGTTCTTCTTTCTTTAATAATTTATATTTATTCTCATATATTAAATTTTTATATTAGATTTATAAGATTTATATTAGATTTATATTAGATTTAATTAAATTTATATTAGATTTATATTAGATTTATATTAGATTTAATTAAATTTATA
>NZ_CALDKF010000059.1 GCF_937898925.1 uncultured Methanobrevibacter sp. | reverse complement strand
ATCTAGCAATAGCTATTGTCCATAAAAATGCACATAAATTAACTATTACTTGAGATGTGGTGACCCAACTAACATTTTTAAATAATGTTTTTATTTCGCTCATAATAACCCATTAAATTATATTCTCATTTGTAAAATAAGTTATGTATCTTCTCTTCAATAAGCTTTCCTTTTGAATTCTTAAAGAAATTGAAGTATAAGAACTGATATCCTTTTCTTAAAACCCTGTTGTCTGACAATGCCATCCTGAATCTTAAATCATTTCCCAAATAATAGATGGGAACCTCTTTAATCCTCAACTGATTGTATTCAATCCAGACATTGAAAATGGCTTCTGAAATCAACCCAAAGACTCTCGGATGTTCCTCCACATCAATCCTGTTTTCAACCTCACTCAAGATTGGGAATACCCATTCGCAATAAGGATCAATCACTTCCTTTCTTGCTATGAACATATTGTAATTGGAAAAGCTGGATTGTGCCAACATCCTCTCAAAGGTTTCCAAATATTCCGGAGACAATTCATTGATCACATCCCTTGTAATTTCCAAAGGCCCATACAAATGATGGTCCTGGTAAGTCTCCCAATATGACCCTTTTATCAAATCTGATTTTTTGGGGAGGATGATATCGTTATTGGACAAATAGTCGAGTATTTCCCCTTTTTCCATCAGTTTTCCATCTTTTCCTTTGAAGTATCTGCGATAATGACATAATCCAATTATATCCGCTTCGGATGCTTTCCACATCCAATATAGTCCTGTCAATTCACAGTAATCCTTATTTTTAGATGATATGTTTCCTTCAAAGCTGTCATCGCTAGCAAATCCGAAGTTCTCCTTACCGTTTCTGCCTACAAACAACGGAGTGTAAATCTCATCGTTTCGGATTTCCTTTATAGCCTCTTCACTATGTGAAATAACATACAATTGAATTTTTTCAGACATACTAAAACCATAAATATTAACGTCTCATATCCTTATGGAGCAATCCCATATAAATATGAACATAAGCCCATCTTACAATAGCTCTTTTTACAATCCACATATGAACATTAAGTCTTAATCCATTGACTTTAAGTTCAGACTCCTTAACCTTAAGATTTTGCTTATCCATCCATACATCAAAAAGTCTTTCAGTTAAAAAACCATAGATTCTTTTCTGATAGTCATCGTATCCAGTCATATCCACTCTTTTTTCAACTTCAGCAAGTATTGGGAATACCCATTCACAGTAAGGGTCTATGACTTCCTTTTTTGCGATGAACATATTGTAATAGTAAAGTTCCTTTCCATTTACTACCTTTTTATAGCTGTCCAAATATTCAGGGCATTGTTCACTAATCACTTCTTCACACAAATCAAGATCCTTTGCATAGTTCCAGTGGTCATAATCCTCATAAACGGAACCTAAGAGTGCAGTTGTCTTTTTAGGAAGAATGATGTCATACTCTTCAAATATCTTTTCCAAATCATCTCTTTCAAGTCTTTTTCCAAGTCTCCATTTAGCAAAATAACGCCTATAATGGACAAGACCGATAATGTCTGCATCACTATTCTTCCACATCCAGTAAAGGCCGGTAAGTTCACAGTAAGAAGAGTTTTTGCCTGATATGTTGTCACCGGTATCATCACTTACAAAACCTAAATTATCCTTACCGTCTCTGCCTACAAATAGAGGCACATAAATCTCATTTGCATCGATATCTCTAATATCCTCTTCGCTATGTGATACAACATAAACCTGAATTTTTGAACCTGACATAATACTATTTCCTAAAGACTTGAAAGTTAAAAAAGAAAAAGGTTCACAAATTGTGAACTTAATATTTTAAATCTTATATTATATTATAATTTTTTAGATTTTACTTAATAAGTTTATCTGAATTCTTATTATTTATTTTAAAAAAAGAATGGGGGATAATGATTAGTTTTCAATCATTATCAGCTTGCCCGTCTTAGGGTCCTTGTAGACCTTACCCAACTCGCTGTACCCTTCTCCAGATGATGAGCTGATGTCTGGTGTTTCGTTAAGCTGCTGACCTTGGTCTATCTCGGTAACCTGCTTCATGGCATTGATTGCGTCTTGCTTTTGTTCTGGAGTCACATCATCGTTGAATACGATTGCCTGCATGTTCCAGGAAATTACAAGGAAAACAAGCAAACCCACTGCTATAACAAGCATTGCATCCACAAGGTTGGCAACACCTGTCATTGGGTCTTCCTCTTCCTCCTCGAATGCAGTCTTTCGATTAAGCTTTACCATAACAATCACCTAGAGCTTTCTGATTCTTGTGAGCACCACATCTGTCAAGACATCTATGTTCGCTATGTATTCGCTGTACCATCTTCGTCTGATTTTACTTATTACATATGCCAATGCTCCAGCCCCTATCCCTACAACAGTGGTGTCGAATGCGACTATGATTGCGTTGGATAGTGTGACTATGTCACCACTTCCTAAAGCAGCAAGACCCGGACCCATAGGAATCAATGTTCCCATCAAACCTAAGGTTGGTCCGATACGGGTTATGATGTCAGTGTAAGATAATCTTTTCTCCAATTTCTTTTCTCTGGAATTCACTAGTTTCTTTGCTAGAGCTATTCTTGATTCAAGGTCTAAATCTGTGTCTGTTATTTCTCTTAGGTCATTTTTCATTGAGTTCGGAATCTCTGAACTTTGTATTATGTTTAATATTTCTTCTTGAGTGTTTGCATTTGAAATGCTGTTGATTAAAGTTTTCATTTCCACATTGGATACTGTCTTCCTGTGTGTGTATTCCCTTATCAGTCCTCCTAGCAATATTATTGCTCCTATTGCAAATAACAATAGGAATATTATTACAGGAATCTGCAGGCTTTGGCTTACAAGATCCAATGTTGAAGTCAAAATGTTGCTGCCAGCCATTATGTTACTCTCCTAAAACTACATTTTTATGCTTGAAAATTTCTATCAATTTAATTATAATAATGATGATTTAAATTATAAGTTAATTATTAAAACTAAATTTTAATTAATCGAATTTTTTAAATGATTAAATCATTATTGTAAACATTAATTTTTTAAATTGTTTATCGACATTAAATTGTATAATCTATTAATTTTAAAATTAAAACATTTTTTCATCCTTTAATTTTAAAACCAATAAACAAATACATTTTCTATAAAAAAAATAAAAATTAAAGTGTTCATCAAAGAAAAATGAATAAGAATCTTTTATGAGGTTTTATTTTATAAAAGCTTAAAAATTTGAACTTATGATGAACACCCTTATAATAGAAACATTTAACTTTTTTATTCTTCTTCCTCTTTATCCTTCTGACGTTTGTAACCTACAATGAGCAACATCAATGCGATGACACAGATAAGACTTAACTGGAGATAATCAACAGACTTCACAGCCAAATTGTCCTTCTCATCAATCTCATAGGCATTCCTGTCATCACTGGCAGCACTTGAACTGTCACCTGAACCCGCACTTGCACTTGCAGCAGCAAGACTTATTCCAGAGTCACCTACTGTGTAATGGGTTGAATTCAAGTCGCCGTGAGTAGCATTGGACCTTGAGAACCTGCTGTTTCTGCCGTTTACATCAGAATCGAAATTGAAACCGTTGCCGTTTCCCTTTCCATTCAATGAATTGCCCCTGCCGTTGGAATTATTGCCAGCAAAGCCGGAATTATGCTCAGAACTGTCTGAATCCATCCAATGCAAGCCGATTCCTCGACCCTTAGGAGAATGGTAATTCCTCAGCCAATCAGGCAAGTCACGCTCTGACATGTGACGAACAGGATTGGAACCGTTTGTATTGTAGCGGACAACATTGTTTGTGCCCCTACCACCAATGGATACCGCTTTATCTCCACCTTCTCCACGACCAGTTACCAATATGTTGTACATGACATTGGTAT
>NZ_CALDKF010000058.1 GCF_937898925.1 uncultured Methanobrevibacter sp. | reverse complement strand
TGGAAGAATTGGATGATGACAGATATGTCTATGACTGTACTGATGCAGATGACAGAATGGATTTCATGGAACATTGTGTCAAACTGACAAAATCACCTTTTTATGGCAAACCTATGAAACTTATGTTATGGCAAAAGGCATTCATATCTGTTGTCTATGGATTTAAGATGCCGGATGGAACTGACAGATTTAGAAGGATTTTATTATTAATTGCCAGGAAAAATTCAAAGTCTGAAACTTGTTCAGCTATGGCCCTGACTGAAATGATTATGGGAAATGAAGGATCAGATATTGTCTGCAGTAGTAATGATGATAACCAGGCTAATATTTTATACCAGGCAATTGATACAATGCGCTTAATGATTGATTCCAAACAAAAGGACACTTGGAAGAATCAACAATGGATTAAGTGTAAGATCAATAATTCAAAGGTGTTCAAATTATCAGATCGAACCAGAAACAAGGAAGGTAGAAATATTGATTTTGCAATAGTGGATGAAGTACATGAAATGAAAGACAATGTCATCATTAAGTCTATTGAACAATCACAATCACTTAAACCTAATCCAAAGTTGATCCTAATCACCACTGAAGGATTTGTTAATGGTGGATTCCTGGATGAAGAACTGATTAAAGCAAGAAAGATATTATCAGGTGAAGATGACAGCATTAGTGCTGAAAGGTATCTTCCATGGCTTTACACCCAAGATAGTGAACAGGAAGTGTGGCAAAATCCAGATAGTTGGTTTAAGTCTAACCCTTCACTTGGTGTTATCAAAAGGTGGGATTATTTACAAGAACAGGTGGATGCAGCCAGAAGGTCAAAGGCTGACAGAATGTTCACATTATCCAAGGATTTTAACTTCAAGGTATCAAATAGTGAAGCGTGGATTATGAGCGAATTGTTGGACTTTTCAAGCGCATACCAACTTGATTCATTTCGTAATACTATGGCAGTAGGTGGAGTGGATTTGGCTGAAACTACAGATATGTGTTCAGCCAAAGTGCTTATGCTTAAGGCTAATGATTCTAAGAAGTATATCTATTCTATGTATTGGATTCCTGAATCAAAGCTTAAAACAAGTGATGATAAAGAATCAGGTGCTAAGTATGAAGAATGGGCAAGAAAAGGACTTCTTAGAATCACAGAAGGTAATGAAGTTGATGTTGCCACTGTAGCTGATTGGTTTTATGAGCTTTACAAGGATCATGGAATCAGGTTATTCAAGTGTGGATATGACCAACGATTTGCTAAAGAATTTCTTAAGCGTATGAATGACTATGGATTTGAAACTGAAATGGTTTATCAAAACAGATATGTCTTAACTTCACCAATGCGATTATTGGAAGCTGACATCAGAGATCAGTCAGTTTGGTTCAATGATAATCCAATTGATAAATGGTGTTTAACTAACACATCAGTACAGGTATTTGATACAGGACATCTGATGCCCGTTAAGATAAAAGGTCAAGCATCAAGAAGAATTGATGGAACACTTTCAGCTGTAATGTGTTATGAAATGTTAAGAAGGTATAAGACTGAACTGCAGAATTTTTTGAGGTGATAAGGCATGAATAATGAACTTCAGATTGTAACTGGTGAAGATTTACTTGCCAGTATAGATGATGGAACAAATAGATTATTCATCAATAGCACTGAAATTGATTCATCTAACTGGGTTGGTTCAGGAACATATACCACAACAATAAGTGGTCATAATATCAGCATAGTTAAGATTGACAGCTTAGATGGAAATATAGGACTTAAAAGATTATCTGAATATAACTATGAATTGTTCAGATATGAAACAGGTAGTATTACAGCTGATGATGTTATAGGACTTAAGTCTTTTATAGAAGCAGATGATATTAATGTGGCTGATAACTATGCCACATTTACAGAAGCATCATCCAGAACAAATATTGATTCAGGGGATAGTCTGAAAGTAATCTTTGGAAAAATAAAGAAATTCTTTAGTGATCTAAAGACTGTTGCGTTTACTGGTGCTTATGCAGATTTAACTGGACAACCTACAATTCCGGCCGCTGCCAATAATGGCAAATTGACCATTCAAAAGAATGGAACAAATGTTGCAACATTTACTGCTAATCAATCTGGTGATGCGACAGCAAATATTGAGGTTCCAACAAATACAAATCAATTGACTAATGGTGCCGGATTTATCACTTCAAGCGGATCTTGTAATTATGCAAACACAGCCGGAAGTGCAACAGATAGCAGCAAAGAACCAAAACACGATTGGAAAACATCAGGGAATTGGCATTATTATAAAGATAGTGCTAATGTTTATCATTTACATTATCACGCTTATGCAAGTATTAACTATAATGGCTCTATTGGTAATTTGAAATATAGAACTTCTACTTTTGATATAAACCTACCTGTAACTTTAAATTCATACTATTCAATTACAGTTAGTTCTCTATGTGGTAATGATATAGCAGGTGCAACAATTCAATCAGCGTCAGCATCACAAATAAAGTTATGGTTGTGGGCAGCTACATCTGGTACTAAAGCAACATATGTTGAAGTAAATGTTGTTTCAAAATAAATTTAGGAGTTTTTAAAAATGAGTTGGTTTGATAAGTTTTTTAGAAAATCACCTAAAAATTCAAAATATGCACCAACATTTGATGGTTGGATGCCTATATATTCACAGTTTGGAACTGACATCTATGCATCAGATGTTGTTCAACAAGCTTTAAAGTGCATAGTGGATGAAATGAAGAAACTGAAACCGGCACACATTAGAGTGGTTAACAATGATGTGTCACCTGTTATGTCAGATCTTCAGGAAGTGTTAAATAATCCTAATCCTTTAATGACTACAAGTGAATTTATTGAAAAAACAATGTGGTTATTATTGCTTAACTTCAATGCTTTTATCATTCCAACTTATTACACATGGGTTGATAAGAAAACAGGTGCTGAAAAAAGATATTATGAAGCACTATATCCAATTAATCCTACACAGGTTGATTTCATTGAAGATGCATCTGGAAGATTATTTGTTAAGTTTTATTTTTGGAATGGTGAAAACACTACAATCCCTTATGATGATGTAATTCATATTAGATACCAATATGGTATGAATGAATATATGGGTGGAAATAGATTTGGTCAGCCAGATCATAAAGGACTTCTTGAAACTTTGGAACTTAATCATTCAATGCTTCAGGGAATTGCAAAGGCTATGAATTCATCTTATGCAGTTAATGGTGTTATTAAGTACAATACATTACTTGATGACGGATCAATGATTGATGCTATTCATAAACTTGAAGACAATCTTAGAAACAATGTAAGTGGATTTTTACCACTTGACCTTAAGGGTGAATTAATTCCATTCCCTAAAGATATAAAGATGGTTGATGAACCTACACTTAAATTCATTGATGAAAAGATTTTAAGAAACTGGGGAATTTCACTTGCTATATTAACTGGTGATTATTCAAAAGAACAGTATGAAGCATTTTATCAAAAAGCACTCGAACCTTTAATCATTGCATTAGGTCAGGCATTCACAAAGAAATGCTTCACAGATCGTGAAAGGTCATTTGGTAATCAGGTTAAGTTTTATCCTAAAGACTTAATCTTTATGACCACAACACAGAAACTTGAATTGGTTAATATGTTAGCACCTACCGGTGCCTTGTTTGAGAATGAAAAAAGAACAATGTTTGGTTTGTTTCCACTTCCTGAACTTGAAGGTAAAAGATATATGTCACTTAACTGGGTTGATGCTGATATGGCTGCAGATTACCAGATGGGTAAGATTGGAAATGTGAACATGGAAGTATTGGATGAATCAAAAGACATAAGCATTTAGAGGTGATTAAAATGCCAATTATTATTGATAATGATTTAAGAACAATGTCAATTCCTTCAGACTTAACACTTTTAGGTGTTGAATCTGATGATGATGTTAAAAAAATAGAATTCCAGATGCCTAAGACATACTGTGGATTTGATTTATCAGAATTTGAAGTGCGTGTCAATTATATGAATGCACATGGTGATGGTGACTTATACATTGCTGATGATGTCACTGTTTCAGGTGATAATTTGACATTCACTTGGTTGGTAGGCAGATCAGCTTGTATGTATAAAGGTTTAACACAGTTTATTGTATGCCTTAAAAAGTTTGACAGTAATTCTGTAGTGGTTCAGGAATTCAACACAACTGTTTATTCTTTACCTGTTCTTAAGGGACTTGAAACAACAGAAATTGTTGAACAGCAGAATCCTGACATTATTGAATATATTCTTAAACTTATTGACCAGGCTGGAATTCTTAATCCAGATGACTATTACACAAAACAGCAAGTGGATGCATTAATTCCTACTGAACTTCCTAATCCTGAAGCATTGACTATCAATGGTAATACTTATGACGGATCAGAACCAGTTGACTTAACTATTGTTGCACAAAATGAAGTGGTTCAGACTGTGACAGCAAAAATGATTCATGTAGTTGATGCTGTTCCTGGTGCTGTTGAAGACTTAAAACTTTATGATTCAAACAGTCAGGCTATTGCTTCCGCAGAAATAGCTGTTAGTAATAAGAACCTGTTCAGAATAGACTTGATTGATAATCAGGTTGTATCAAAGGGCATTACATTTACTAAGAATCAGGATGGAAGCATAAGTGCAACAGGAACATCAACAGATTCCAATGCACAAACCGTTTGTGAAATAGACAAGAACTGCTTTACAACTGGTAAGGTTTATACCTTGTCAAGTAATAAAGCACTTGGAAGTGTAGTTGTAAGATTAGACTTCACATTTATAGATGAATCAACATTAACTGTAAACGCATTAAATGAACAGAAAAGCTTTTCACTTTCTAAGGTGGTTTCAAGCTGCATAGCATCTGTTACAGTGCCAAATACAAATACATATGTAAATGAAAAAGTATATCCACAGTTAGAAGTAAATGATTATGCAACATCATTTGCTATGAATGAGTATGAATCAATAGACTTTGACGGATCAGAAATGCCAGAATTACCAGCATCCATATCTAATGTATGGAGTAATGATGACACTGTTGCAAGTATTGAAATGTCATATACAGCTAACACTGTTTTCACAGCTATAGATTCATATATGGGTGATAATTTCAAAATAGATTTACCTACCGGCAACTTAATAAGTCAGTGGGATGGTGTCTACACAGTAAGCTTAGGAATGGAGTGATTAAGTTATGGCTAATAAGTCAATGGGATTTTTACAAGTTGGTGATGATAACTATGAAATAGTTGATGTTCAAGCAAGACAGAAATTGACTGAATTAACATCTTCTGAAATTAAGTATGTTGATGGTCAAAATATGACTGTCAAGGATATTTTGGATTTGAATAGTAGAAAGATTTCAAATACTCACTATACTGAATTTATTTATGATAATTCAGGACAAACACCAACAACTAGAATTGTAGTAACTAATGGTGCTTCAAAAACTTTAACTTATGAAGGAGAATGGTCTTCACTTTTTATACATTCTGCAAAAAAACCAAGTGCTGGAACTCCAGATACTTATTTTATTAATTATAGTGATAAATATACTCAATATAAAACAAGTTATTTGCATTATGAAGATTCAACACATTTTGGTTTATTTACACTTCAATTTGCTACAGTTGGAACTAATGAGCATAGTGTGACAATAACAAATAATTCAGGTATGGACCTAATATTTAATTTGATATTAAATGACCGAATTATTTATAGCTAAAGAAAGGACAAACACGAAAATGGGCATGAATGAAAAAGAATTTGAACAGAGATCATACAACTTTGAGATCAGAGCTGAAATGAATGAAGATGAAGTTGGTGTATTAACCGGCAGACCTGTTGTTTATAACAGCAAAACTGACCTTGGTTGGTTTGATGAAATTATAGAGCGTGGTGCATTGGATGGTGCTGATTTAAGGGATGTAAGATTTTTGGTTAATCATGATGTATCAAAGATTCCTTTAGCAAGGTCAAGAAATAACAATGCTAATAGCACTATGCAATTAATGGTTGATGCAGAAGGAATGTCAATTAGAGTTAATCTGGATGTTAAAAATAATTCTGATGCAAGAAACCTTTATTCAGCTGTTGAAAGAGGTGACATCACAGGAATGTCATTTATGTTCAGTATAGATGATGAAGAATGGTCAGACCTTGATTCTGAACATCCAACAAGACACATTAGAAAGATTTCAAATGTTGTTGAAGTAAGTGCTGTAACTTTTCCGGCATATGAAGATACTTCAATCAGCGTAAGAAATAAAGAAGCATTGGAGAATGCAAAGTTAGCACTGGAGAGTGCAAAGCGAACACTGGATAGTGATAAACAATTAATAGAGCTTGAAAAAGCAAAATTTGAAGCATTATTGAAAGTGAGGTAATCAAAAATGAAAGACTATTTAAAGAAACTTATTGAGAGTAAGTCAAAGAAAATCAATGAGATTAGATCTAAGATTCAGGCATCACAGGATGTTAATGAAGTTAGATCATTAACTGCAGAAGCAGAAGAACTTCAGACAGAGATTAAGGAAGCTGAAGCAAAGCTTAATGAAATTGAAACTGAAGAAGCAAGATCAGCTGTTCCAGCTGAAGCTAAACTTGTTAATCCTATGGTTAAAGGTTCATTTAAGGCAGAAGAAAAGCGTGATGCTGAAAATGTTCTTGAATCCATGGAATACAGAAACGCATTCAAGGCATATGTTCAGAATGGAACAAAACTTCCTTCAGAAATTAGAGGTCAGGTAATCAGTACAGATGAAACGGGTGCTGCTATTCCTTTAACTATCATGAATGAAGTTATCAATACAGTAAGAAAGCGTTATGGCAATCTTTACAACAAGGTTAGAAAGATGAATGTTAAGGGTGGTGTTGATTTCCCTATTGGCGCACTTCAGGCATCATTTAAGTGGATTAATGAATCAACAGTTTCTCCAAGACAGAAGACTGATAAGCTTGGTAAGGTATCTTTCAGCTATTACACAGCTGAAATCAGAATTGCTCAGTCATTTGTTTCTTCAATCGTAACTATTGACGATTTTGAAACAAAGATTGCTGAAGTAATTGCTGTTGCATACCTTCAGGCTATGGATCAGGGCATTGTTAATGGTACAGGTGATGGACAGATGACAGGTATTCTTAATGATGCTAGAGTAACAAATGTTGTTGAAATGACAGCTTCTGATATTAATTCTTGGAAGGCATGGAGAACAAAATTCTTCAGCAAATTACCTTTAGGTTACAGAGCAGGTGAGTTTATCTTCCCACTTTCAACAGTTGAAACATATCTTGAAACAATGTCTGATGCTAATAACAATCCTGTATTTAGACAGGCAACAGGACTTGAAGTAAATGATGGTGATGCTGTTAATCCTAATGGTAGATTCTTTGGTAGAGATATTAGCCTTGTAGAGCCTGACATTCTTCCAGATTTTGATTCTGCAAACGCTGGTGATGTAATCGGTATCTTCTGGCAGCCTGAAGAATATGCAATCAATGAAAACTTTGGTTTCACAATGAGAAGATACTTTGATGAAGAAACCAATGAATGGGTTAATAAGGCAATTGTAGTTGTAGATGGTAAGGTTCTTAATCCTAATGGATATTACTTAATCAAGAAGAAAGCCAGTAACTAATAGAAAGGAAGGTGCTAACTATGAATGATAATGTAGAAGCTTTAAAGGCACTCTATGAAGCACTTGGTGGTGATCCTTCAGAAGTAACTGAAGAAAGCACTATTCCTGGAATGATTATGCAGTTAGCTGGTATTGCCGGAAGCACTGTTGAACTTCCTAAAGTAAAAAGTGCTGATAATGGTAATGTATTAACAGTAGTTAATGGTAAGTGGGGAAAAGCTGAAATTCCACTTGAACTTCCACAGGTTACAGCATCCAATGTTGGAATGGTTCTTCAGGTTGATGCTGAAGGTAAGTGGGTAGCTGCATCACTTTAATTGAAAGAGAGGTAAAAAGAAATGATTAACAATGATAGAATCGTATCTGTTACAAAAACAGACTTAATCAGCCTTTATGGCTTAATCTTAAAACAGGCTTCAGCTAATTCAAGCTTGGAGAAACTCGCATCAAAGGATGTTGAAGGTAACTTCCAGGTAACAGCTAATAGCAAGATTTATATCTGTGACCAGCCTGTTAAATCACTTGATATTGATGCAACAGCATCAAGCGTTAGTGCATCCACTATTTATTTCTTAGCTGCTAAGGATTATGTTGGATTCTCAATTGATGGAACACCTGAAACACCGGCTGACGGTAGTGTAGATGTTGACAATGATGCATCAACACTTTACAAGGCTGTTTTAGCAACTGGTGACATCACAATCACTAAGGCTGGATTCTAAGAAGAAAGAAGGTGACTGGCAATGGCAGTGCTTGAAGATGTTAAAAATGCCCTGGGTGTGACAGGAGATTATCAGGATAACACACTTAATCAGTATATAACTGAAGTGCAAGAATTCTTGAAAGATGCTGGTGTGCCTTTAGCGAATCAGACAAGTGGTGTCATTGCCAGAGGTGTTGCAGATCTTTGGAACTATGGTGCTGGTGAAGGTAAACTTTCACAATACTTCATAATGAGAGCATCACAACTTGCATTAAGAAAGTAGGTGGTTAATATGTTTAGACCATCAGCACCCTTCAATGTGGCAATGAAACTTCTTGTGCCGACAACAACAGCACCTTATGGTGCCGGAAAGAAAGTTTACACCACACCTGAACAAAGTAGTCAATTCTTTGGTTCATTCAGGACTTTTGGTGGAACTGAGAATATATCAAATGGAGTATTAACAACAATCAATACTGCAGTGATAAACACATGGTATAGAACTGACATCAAAGCAGATTGTCAGGTATATATCTGTGAAACTGGTGAAGTGTATGACATTGTTAGTAAACCTGAAGATATAGATTTTAGACATCAATATTTGCAATTTAAGGTTAAAAAGGTAGGTGGCAAAGCATAATGTCAAAGATGTCAATAACATTTGATGGATTTAGTGATTTGGCTGATGCAGTTGATAAATCAGGTGCTGACCTGAAAAAAGCTGTAGATGATGCCTTGTCACAAACACAGCAATTGATAGAAGACAATCTTGTGACTGCAGCTGATGTGTATGCACACAAAGGTTTAAAAGGCTATGCAACTGGTGCAATGTATAAGACCATTATTAAAGATAGCAAGGTTGAATGGTTAGGAAGCGTTGCTTCTGTAGATGCCGGATTCAAACTACGGGAAAAAGGTGGATTTCATTCAATTTTTGTTATGTATGGAACACCAAGAATAGCAAAGGATGTTAAGTTATATAACGCTATAAAAGGCACAAAGACACAAAAGGAAATTGCTGAATTGCAGCAAAAAGTTATGTCTGAATATGTAAACATTAATAGGAGATAGAAAGATGGTAGATGTTAAGGAACTTTTAATTAATACTTTGAATACTAATTTCAAAGATTATCCTGTATATCTTCAAGGATCTATATCCAGGGATGATCCATATCCAGAATCATTCTTTACTTTTTGGAATAATTCTTCCAATGATTCAGCATTCTATGACAACACAGAAACTGAATGCATTTGGGATTTTGATTTAAACTTTTATTCTTCTGATCCTACACTTGTTAACACAGTATTGTTAACAGCAAAATCAGCATTAAAAAGTGTGGGATTCATACCTGATGGTAATGGATATGATGTAATGTCAGATGAAGCTACACATACAGGTAGAGGAATGAACATATTATTTATTCAACATTTAGAAAGTGAGGTATAAAAAGATGGGACAGTTTGTTGATGAATTCAGAGGAACTGACAATCTTGTCTTTGCTGAAGTGTTGACAGATAACAATAATGTTGGTGAAGGCTACACAACTGGTGCTGTTAAGGTTCTTGCACCTGTAGCTGAAATCAGCAAGTC
>NZ_CALDKF010000057.1 GCF_937898925.1 uncultured Methanobrevibacter sp. | reverse complement strand
TATTATAATATCCTTTGCATTAGCAATACCCTGATTATCACCATTATAGATTAAGATTATATCCTTATGGGGCACGCAAATTGCAAGCTGACAACCCATACCATTGAAGAAGTATGAATTATCATGAGTCATCCAGAACTGATATCCGTACCCGAACGCATCATAGTATCCAAGTCCCCGAATATTATTATCTATCTGCTTTGTCGTTGCTTTGATAACAAACTCTTTATTTAGAGAGTGAGTGTAAAGAACTTTATATTTGTTATTTTCTTTTACGAATAAGAGTAGAGATAAGTTATCACTATTACCATTAAAAGTTATTTGTGCAGTTTCATCATCAAACTTATTAGGGTCCTTTGTATACATTCCGTCAACGGAAGTTAAATTAATAAGTTTATCTTCATTGATGTATTCTGCTAAAATTGCAGATACCGCATCGGTACTGTGTGCAGGTTCAGTTCCACCCATAACGATGATTTTTCCGCTTGCAGAAAATTCCAAAGCTTCCTGGAAGTTATGAGGAACTCTTTGATAAGCTGCATCACCAAGTGCAAGCAATAAGAGCTTTGCATTGACTCTTGTAACTTCTATTCCAATATCATCACATTTTGCCTCTCCAGCACCGAGGTCCCTTACAACTCCAATGTATTCTCTTGCAGGTTTTCCTCCACCTACAACAACAAATATCTCATGCTCTTCGCTTTGTTCCTTCAAGAGCTTTGCATATTCCTTAAATCTTTCAGCGTTGTAATCCTGTAATAATATTGATCCACCAATAGCAGCTACGATTCTCATAAGTTCACCTTTCAATCAATGTTTTTTATAGTTTAATTTTTAGTTTTTTAGTTAGTTTTAATTTAGTAAATAATTTTAAAAATTACTTAATTATTGATATAATTTATCTATTTAATTATATTTAAATTTACTATCGGATTGCTCTAAACCAACTGAAATTCTCTCCACCAAAATAGCTTACTAAAATTGATGCGATTATTGCAAGAATCAATGTTATGAGTGCAGATTGAGGAGCAAGGAATATGAAGAATGCAATCGCTAAAATGCATAATAAATAGAATATCGCTTTTGTATTGCCTTTTCCATTGTCATTCAATATTGTGAGAATTCCTAAAAGCACTGGAGCGAAGATAAGTCCGAGGATTATCCATAAGCATTCACCTAATGGAACCAAATTGTAAACAGGCAAATGTAGCAAATCCATGTAAAGATAAGCTTCGAGTACAGTCATGACAAGTCCAAACACACCACCTGCTATTGCTTGAGCCATTGTATGCTTCTTAAGTGTGAATCTGCTCCAAATCAGTAGAGGATAGACTAGACCAACTAATGCTCCAATAGGTCCAAGAAGCATGATCAATGCAGCTACCGGTCCAGTAAGTCCGGTTGTATGGATACTGATTTTCCATTTGGAGGTAATGAGCAGTACAATTAATGTGTTCACTGCATAACAAAGTATTAAAACAATCAGGAAATTGGAAACTCCAAGAGCCCATGCAATTATAAAGCCTATTAAGTAAGACAAGACCCCTACGATAAGAGGAACGAAACGGTCTTCCCTATTTGAAATGTCCTTGTCTGTATTCAATTTCTTTGCCCAATAGAGAGTGATAGCCATTGGCAAGACGGATGCAAAGATAAGTGAAATCAGTTCTGTAATAATGAATTGAGTCCAATCAAAGCTGAATCCGCTTGTAAATGGAGTTCCATTACATGCAAGAATTATACAAATAATTGTAAATAATGGAATTGTAATAATCGGAGGATTTGTAAAAATAGAGATTGTATCAGCTATTTTAAGCTTCTTTTCGTCAGTTTCATCATATGTGTTTTCCGTATTGATGTTTTTTAGGCCAAACAATTACTTTCCTCCGTTAACTTAATGAAATAATCTTATAAAATCTTTTAAAATAATATTAATTAAATAATCTTATATCTTTTCAATTATTAATATTTTCTTAAAAAATTCTAATTTTCATCATTACTTATATAAGTAACTTATACCAATATATAATATATTATATCAATTTAAGGTTATTATTATGGTTTGACAGAAATTTCTATTTTAGTGAATGATTTTCTATTAAAAGTTACTGCTTTAGTAATTTTTCTATGAATATTTTATTTTAAAGTTTTGAATAATCTTAAATTATATTGTTTTATTTTAATTTTTTATACTAATTACTTATCAAAAAATTATTTATCAATTTTATCAGGTGTTATAAATGAGTGAGGTATCCTCAAAGGAATTATATGAGTTTAAAAAGTCATTAAAGGAATTGGCTGAAAAGAAAGGAAAGGGAACAGAGCTTGTTTCCATGTACGTTCCTCCAACAAAGCAATTAAGTGATATCATCAAGCAGATGAGGGATGAATTAGGACAAAGTGCTAACATCAAGAGTAAAACCACTCGTAAGAATGTTCAATCAGCTATTGAGGTAATCATGCAAAGAATCCGTATGATTACAAACGACAATAAGGAATTGCCGAATGGTTTTGTATTGTTCGTTGGTATGATTCCTAAAGGCGGTCCTGGAACTGAAAAGATGGAAACTGTAGTTATCGAACCTCCTGAAGAGATCCAAACTTACAGATACATTTGTGACAGCACCTTTTATCTTGAGCCTTTAGAAGATATGATTGCTTCCAAGGAAGTTTACGGTATTGCTGTAATCGATAGGAATGAGGCAACCATAGCTACATTGAAAGGTAAAAGAATCAATGTGGTCGCTAACTTAACCAGTGGTGTTCCTGGTAAGCATAAGGCAGGGGGACAATCACAAAGAAGGTTCGATAGGGTAATTGACCAATTGGCTCACGAGTTCTTGAAAAGGATAGGTACTCACATGGATGATGAATTCCTTCCAATCAAGGATGACTTGAAGGGTATTGTTCTTGGTGGTCCTGGTGGTACTAAAGAGGATTACTATAATGGAGATTACATGCATTATGAGCTTAAGGATAAGGTAATCACCACTGTAGACACTTCATATACCGGTGAATTCGGTATTAGGGAAACCATCGACAAGGCATCTGGTGCTTTAGAGGAATTGGGAGTTATCCAAGAGAAAAAATTAGTGCAAAGATTCCTTGCTGAGTTAAGAGATGACCATGGTTTATACTCCTATGGTGAAAAGGAAGTCAGAACCAATTTGCAGATGGGTGCAGTTGATGTTCTTTTGCTTAGTGAAGACTTAAAATCCAAAAGGTTAACCTTGGATTGTCAAGCTTGCGGATTCCATGCTGAAGTCACTCAAAAGGAAGGCCAGAAGGTAGAGGACTTAACCTGCCCTCAATGTAATGAGAAAATGAAAATCACTCAAGAGGAAGACTTAATTGAAGATTTAGCTAATATCGCTGAGGATTTAGGTTCCAGTGTAGAGATCATTTCCACTGAAACCGAAGAGGGAAGCCAATTGTACAGGGCTTTCGGTGGAATCGGTGCTATCTTAAGGTATAATGTAAGATAATTTCCGAGGTGTTTTTATGAAAAATGAAAATTTCGGTTTGGTTTTAAGCACTAAAGACAGTGATGATAAAAAGACTGCCCGCATCATTGGAACAGATTACTTCATCTTGATGGATTTGGACTTGAATGATGATGTTGACGTTAAGGTTCAAGACAAGATTCCCCTTGGAAAGGATAGTGCTTTTGTCAAGCAGGAAAGAGCTCACTTAAGCTATGATGACTTAAGCAAGGACCAGGAATTTGAAACAGAAAAGGCTGTTTACAGCATTGTAACTGCCAATGAGCCTAAATATGTAAAGTTCTTCAATGAGCAAAGCAAGCAGGCAAGTAAATTGCACTTCTTAGATGGAATAAGCAGAAAATTAGGTTCTAAAATCTTAACCGAAAAAGAGCTTAACGGTGACTTTGAAAGCTTTGAAGACATCGACAATAGAATCAGCTTTATTGAAAGCTCAAAGGAATTGATTGTGAAAAGAGTTCTTTATGAATTGATTGAGCTTCCTAAAGAGAAAAAGGGAAGACCATCCTATTTATTCACTATTGTCAAAAGATCCAATAAGAAAGAAGTTCAAGAGTATGATGAATTCGTTACTGATGACAGCCGTTTCATCGAAATGATAAAAGAAAAAGGACTCCTTGAAAAAGAGGGAAAACGTATCAGATAATTGTTTTTCTCTTTTATTTTTTATTTTTAGCTATTTTTATTTCTTCATTTTTTTATTATTTCATTTATTTTTAGCTATTTTTATTTCTTCATTTTTTTATTATTTCATTAATTTTCATTTTTTCTATTTTTAATTATTTTTTGTATTTTTTCATAATACTTAAAAAAAGCTATTTCCCCTATCAATAGGGGGTGTGGGGATTAACAAATATATTGAGTTTAGGGTTTTTTTATATTGAGTATGTAATTATTTGGATCGATTCATTGAGTGAAAAATGCTTAATAAGTCGTTTAGCCTATAATTCTTTAAAGGTATTTTATAAATGTTAATCCCATACCTTATTTTGTTCTTATTCTAATTTAAATCTTTCTATTTAGTTTCTAAACGATTATAATTTCTTATTTTTAAATAAAAATTAATTTTAACTTGTTATTTTTATTTTAATTAGCATATTGATTTTATTTCATCATTTTTAAAATGCTTATCATATTGATATCAGTTAATTAAAAATGTTTTAATAAAATATATATTCATAAAGAATTATAAAAAGATATATAATCAATTCAATAATTCAAGAGGGCTTTTTATGTCTAATCTAAATACATGTTCAAATGAAAAGTTATCATTTAAATACAGCGATGAATGGGAATTGGAAGAGGTTCCATTGGAGAACAATCCTGATTGCATAGCTACCTTAAGCTATGAGGATGGCAGCTTATTGAATGTAATTGCATTCCAATCAGAGATGCCATCACTTGATGATTTCAAGGAAATCATTGAGGAAAGCCTATTGAATGATAATGCTGAAATCATATCCTCTGAGATTGCAAATGTAGGCAAAATGCCAACCATTCAGATACATTCAAGGATTTCAATTCCTGAGATTGATTTTGAAATGTTTTCAGTTGTATTTCTAGAGGATGGATTCGTTTACATATTTGAACTTAGGACAGTTAGCGATATAGTTTCCAAATTTATGGAAATAGTCAGAACTTTTGAAATTCTGGAATAATTATTTATTTTTATTTATTTTAAACAAAGTTTGATTGTGGTGTGGTTATGAATAGAACAAATAAACTTATTTTGCTTATAGCAGTAGTGATTGCAATACTTACTTTGTTAGTGGCTGCAAGTGAAATGGGATTATTAACTGATACTAATAATTATAAGGTTAACCTCACAGAATTGAATGAGGAATTAACCCTTGACATGTCCAATTGGAATTATGATGAGAAAAACAATATCTATTATCAAATTGGGCTTGTGTACTGTGCAAATCCTGAAGCTACAGAATATGAGTCTTTAGGAATTTATGTCCCTGGAGATTACTTTAACAGCGAAAGAAATGGGAATGGAACATACACATGTACAGTGATAGACGGTCATGTTGGAAATTATTCTGCATCCAATGCCCCTATTGTAATGCCTATCAACACTGCAGGATATTCTGCCCAAAAAGCTCCAACAAGATATAATGCTAAGGAAGTTAAAGACTACACAGATGCAGGCTTCATTTACGTTAATGCAGGTTGCAGAGGCAGAGAAAATGGTGGAAATTATTCTGGGGGGGCCCCTTGGGGAGTAACTGACTTGAAGGCAGCGGTGCTTTACTTGAAATTCAATGACGATACCCTTCCTGGTGACAGCCAAAGGATATTTTCATTTGGTCACAGTGGTGGCGGTGCTCAAAGTGCTATATTAGGTGCAAGCGGTGACAGTGAGATGTACACACCATACCTTGAATCCATTGGTGCAGCCATTATAGACAGAAATGGAATCAAGTTGTCAGACAGTATCTGTGGAGCAATGTGCTGGTGTCCTATCACTTCTTTAGACACTGCTGATGAGGCTTATGAATGGACTATGGGCCAATACAGTACAGATGGAACTCGTGGAACAGGCACTTGGACTGGTGCATTATCTGACGATTTGGCTAGTGAATATGCCAAATACATTAATGATTTAGGCCTTAGGAGTCCTAATGGAAAGCCTTTAAGTCTTGAAGAGTCTGAAGATGGAATTTACACATCAGGTTCATATTATGATTATATGCTTAAGATTGTAGAGGATTCCTTGAACAATTTCTTGAATGAAACCAGTTTCCCATACTCTCCAAGTTCTTCTGGAAGCATGGATAGTGGTCCTGTACCTGAAGGAGTCTCTCTTTCAAGTGATGTTACCGGATCAAGTTCTGGAACTTACAGAACTCCACAGGAATATATCGATTCATTGAATGGCGATGAGGAATGGATCATTTATAACAGTTCAACAAACACTGCAAAAGTCACAAGCATTGAAGCCTTTGTAAAACATTGCAAATCCCCAACTAAAGATGTTGGTGCATTTGATGATTTAGGAAGAGACCAAGCTGAAAATGAGTTATTCGGCACTGATGAGCATGATTCATTGCACTTTGATGGCATTATGGCAAATGCCCTAAAGGAAAATTCAGAAAATTACTCTCAGTTCTCTGATTATGACTCATCTAAGGCAACATCCTATGCAAATGACTTGAAAGAATTGGATAGGTTCAATTACACAATTGAGAATCGTTCCAATATGTATAATCCATTGTATTATGTTTCCCCTTATTATGATGGAGTGGGATCATCACATCCTGCCAAATACTGGAGAATAAATGCTGGAATTGAACAGACAGACACTTCATTTACCGTTGAAACCAATTTGGCTCTCGCTTTGATGCAGATTAGTGATGTGGATAGCGTTAAGTTCAATGAAGTGTGGGGTCAAGGCCACAGCCAAGCTGAAAGAAAAGGGTCTGCAAGTGGAAACTTCATCAATTGGGTCAATGAATGCATGAGCAATGAATCAGATTTCTTCTTGTTTGATTATTTTAAATAAATCTTAAGAAATAATTCTAATTTTTAATTATTTCTTACTTTATTTTTTTATTTTTTTACAGTATTTTTTATTTTTTTCACGGTATTTTTTTAATATTTTTTAAGCTATTTTTTATAATATTTTTTTAATAAATTTTTCATCTTTTTTTACCAATTTTCATTACATGAATTTATTGCATGAAATTTCATGTTCATTACATGTACTTGGTTTAAATTCATTTGTTTTTAGCTATTTTTTACAAATTATTGTTTATTTTTTCATTTTTATTTTAAAATCGCTTTAATTTTTATATAATTTTTTTAAATTAAATAATAATCTTTATAAAGGCATAAAACATATTATTAAATATGATTATAAAGACTGGGAAAATTAATAAATCAAGAGGTAATATAAGTCTCACAATCGGTAAGGAAGATGTGAAAAAACATAATCTTGAAGAGGGAGATTTTGTAATCTTGACTCCTGAAGAATATGAGGAATTGAAGACATCTTCTGAAATCGAAGTGTCCACTTTGGAAGTAGTCCCAGATGATGAAGCTGTAGTAAAATTGGAATACGATCTTAAGGAAGCAAAGTCTAAAGAAAAGATTCTTTTCTCAAAAGTTGAGGAATTGGAAAACATTAATCTAGAGCTTACAACTAAATTGTCTCAACTTGAAAAGGCAAATTATATCAATAGCAGTGTCTTATCCGATTCTGAATCTAATTCTCTCATTGATGAAGTTAAAAAGTTAAATGGGGATATTGATGACTTGAATTCTGAAATCAAGCAATTGAATAAGGATTTAAATGAATCAAATGAAGAAAGAATTGAATTATTGCAGGATATGAATGTCTTAAAGACTAAAATGAGTTTTGATGCTGGAGAATTGTCAAGACTTAGAGAGCGTGAAGACAAGCATAAGGAAATCTTGGAGATAATCTTGAGAACAAACAAGAACATGCTTGATGAGGTTGTTAACAAGACATTGACTGCCACTATCAATGAGATCAATAAGGAATTAGGTGAAACCAGCATAATAAGGAGAATTAGGGGCTTGACCATTGTCAAGGAACCTGAAATTCACAAATCAGCTATTTCAAGCAAGGCTTACTCTCAATTGGAAGAGCTAATTCCTGATGAATATTTGCTTGAAAGTGGAGAATAAGTTTCTTTAATCATAGTGAATTCTAATTTGCTAGTCTATTGCCTAGTCTATTTAATCTAAAATTTTTCAAGAAATCTAATCATTAATCATTAATTCATTTTTATATAGTTTATTGGGTATCAATTAGAAAATGGTGATTCTATGGATGAAGTCCAATTTGATGAAGAAGGAATCAAATTCAAATACTTAAGTAATTGGAAAGAACAAAACAAGGAAATGGTCGCTCCAAATTGTATCAAGGCTTTAGTAAAAGTTGTAGAAGGCAATCCATCTACAATTACAGTATATAAAAATGATGCTGGAGAAGTCAATGCAGTTGCTGAGATTGAAGAGCCATTTAAAGAGAATTTCAAAAAACAAGGTTGGAATATTGTTGAATCTAGAATTCTAAACCTTAATGGCATGCCAGTTTACAATATCATTGCCCATTCTGTGATTGGGGAAGATGGGAAAGTCAAAGAGAACATTGAAGAGTTATCAGATGATGAAAAGCGTATAACTTTAGAAAACAATACTTCTGCATTGATCAATGATGGAAGCATGTATGTAATTGAATTGATGCACTTTAAGGAATTCCCATATGCTTACAATGATTATTTAGCTCTTATGGATTCCATTGAATTCGAATAACAAGCTTTTTGACCTTCGGTCAAAAACCTTGACCAAAATTTTTTCCTAATTATATAGAATTACTTTTTTTCTATTATTTTCTATTTTAATTTTTAATAATTTTTATCTTATTTTAAAGGAGTTTTGTATGTCTAATCTATTTAAAAACGATGAATTAAGCTTTAAGTATCCGAATAATTGGAAATTGATTGAAGCAGAGGATATTGAAAATTGCATAGCTGTGCTTGACTGTGACAGCAAATTCAGCAGAGTCATGATATTCAAGTATCCTCAGGAAGGGTTGTCTATGGAATACCTTAAGAATGCAATCGAAGACATTCCAAGGGAAGACAGCTTAATTGTGGAGGATTCTCATCTGACCATTATTGGAAACAAGGAAACCCATGAACTCGTAGCAAAGGATACAAGCCATGAACCTCCTTTGAATACCCATTCTCTCTCAACAATCAATGACAGGGATGCATTTAGCTTTAATTTCTTTGGCTTTGGAGAGGATAATCCTGATAAGGAAGGATTTTTGATGATGTATAAGACTTTAGAATTTGTTTAGTGAATTTTTAGTTATTTTTATTTTTTTATTTTAGTTAATTTTTTCTTATTTGATATTATGTCTTTAAAGGAAGAAAAGGATTCTATTAGAAAATCAATTTATGATAAATTGTTTAAGGAAGGCCAGTCTTTAAGACCTAATGGAGATTATGGAAAGATTCCTGATTTTAAAGGATCAGACATTGCAGCTGGGTTGCTGGCGGGCACTGATGAATGGAAGAATTCAAAAACTATTTTTTGCAGTCCTGATTCTGCTCAGATTCCAGTTAGATATCTTGCTTTAAAGGAAAATAAGAATCTCATTATGGCAAGCCCTAACCTTGAACATGGATATCTCTTTCTTGAGGGAAACAAGTTAGATGGAAAGGAAAGGGAAGCATCAACAAAGGAAGGAGCATTCAATCATTGCTCTAAGTTTTTTGATTTTGGCGAAGATAATTTAAATAGTCCAAAAGATGATTCATTAGACATGGTTATTGACATGCTTGTTGAAGGCTCTGTTGGTGTAGATAGATGTGGAAATCGAATTGGGAAAGGAAAGGGATATGGAGATAGGGAAATCGAAGACCTTTTTAAAAAGAATCTTATTAACGAAGACACTCCTTTAGTCACTACAATCCATCCGTTTCAATTGATTGATCATGTTCCTACTGAAATCCATGATAAAAACGTGAACATGATTGTAAGCACTGAAGAAGTGATTAGGATTTAATCATTTATAACCCAATTTTTTCTAAATCTAAAACTAAGTTAATCGGTCTTTTTGGGTCTCTTTCTATAATTTTATTAATCTTTGATAAAAATATCCCATCATTTTGTAGAGGTACAAAATTGTTGGTTGTATAAAAATGATAAGCTTCCGCATATCCCTCTACGCTAATTAATCTAAATCCAATATCTTTTTTTGATATTTCATTAAGTGTGATAATCAAGTTATTTAATATGAATGATCCTATTCCTTTTTTGGCATATTTCTTATCGATGGCTAATCTTCCAATTTTTACTGAAGGGATTGTTTTATAGTTATTTTTTAAATTTGTTTTTATATTTTCTTTGATTTCTCTATTTTTTAAGTTTTTAACACTTATTTTATCTGTTAATAATGAGAAATATCCTATAACTTCGCCTTGATAAAATATTAAATGAGTAAGACTCAATTTTTTCTTTTGTTCTATAAATGCATCTTTTTTTAAAAACTCGTTTAAATCATCATCCCCACAGTCAAAGCTGGATAAGTTGTGGTATTGATTTAATAATTCTATTTTAAAATCGCATTTTTTATCTTTAAATTTCATATAACTTATTATATTGGTTTTAATATTTAAAATTAATTATTTATGGGCTTATTTTTCCATTTTGATTATAATTTTTTAGTTAAATTATAATTTAATCATTTTAAATCAATTTTTTATTTATTTTGAAATTTTTAATCTGAAAAAGTTTTATTTCCCTAATTTTTATAAATAGTAAACTATTTATGAATATTTTTTGATTTAAAGGATAATATAGGGTTTAAATTTTAAAATAATTCTTTATATTTAGTTAAATTTAAATATGATGAATTTTAAATAGTTTTTTAATTATCAATTATTAAAAAAATTTGAGGTGATTTTTATGGCAAGACCAATAGGTGAAACTCCTATGTTGGAGGGGGAAGCAGCTATCAGATTTTGGAAATATTTGAATAGGCCACCCACTCAAAAAGAAATAGAGTTTGGTAAGGTGCTTGAAGCTCTTTTCGAAGAGTATGGCAATATATTTGATTGGGGTTAATTCTATTTTTCTATTTTTCTTTTTAGCAAATCTCTAATTTGTTGTCATATTTGTTTTGATTCATATAAAATTATTAAATATTTTAGAAATATTTATTAACATTCAAAACTAAAATAGTTTTAAGTAGTTTAAACTACTACTGAATTCTTATTCATTTAAGAATTAACACATGTGTTAAAAAAATTTAGGTGATTATAATGGCAGATTTAAAAGGTACTAAAACCGAAGCTAACTTAGCAGCAGCTTTCGCTGGTGAATCTCAAGCTCATGCTAAATACCAATACTTTGCAAGTAAAGCTAAAAAAGAAGGATACGTACAAATCCACGATATCTTTATGGAAACTTCCAAAAACGAAAAAGAACATGCAAAAATCTGGTTCAAACTTTTACACGATGGAGAAGTTCCAGACACTATTGCTAACTTAAACGCAGCAGCTGATGGTGAAAACGAAGAATGGACTGAAATGTACAAAGAATTCGCAGAAACCGCTAGAGAAGAAGGTTTCGATGAAATCGCAGGTTTATTCACCATGGTTGGTAACATCGAAAAAGAACACGAAGAAAGATACAGAGCTTTACTCGCTAATGTTGAAGGCGAAACCGTATTCAAGAAAGAAGAAGAAATTGAATGGAAATGTATTAACTGTGGTCACATAATTAAAGGAACCGATGCTCCTGTAATTTGCCCAGTATGTAAACACCCTCAATCTTACTTCGAAGAAAGAGCAACCAACTTCAAATAAGTTGATTGATTTTCGCTATTAATGATTTTTCATTAATAGCATTTTTTTATATTTTTTAGCTATTTTTATTAAATTTATTAAAAAACAGTAATTATTTTAAATTTATTTATGATTATTTAAGGTTATTTTAAATCTATTTTTTGGTGATGAAAGTGTCTAAAGAAGATAATTGTCAAATTGATGAGAATTGTTCCAATGGTACTTGTGCACCAGTAAGTCCATTTTCAAAAGAAGGGGCTTTATTTTTAGTTTTTATTGCTGTTTTATTAGCTATTCTATTTTTTGTATTATTCATTAATGGTTATATCTAATAATTCTTTATTTACTAGTGGTATCTAATGTGATTTGTATGTGTCATGTACAGTTTAATATATAAAAGAATAATTTGGAATTAAAAATTAGGGATCAACTTTTCAACTAAAGAATGTTTTTTTTAATTTGGGCATTATTTTAATTAATGACTTTTTTAATAGTTTTATATGAAAATTTTTGTTATTTTTTCCTATTTTTAAATTTAATTTTAAAATAGTTTTAATCTTATTATAATCTTTTATTTTTAATATAATTTTTTAATTATTATTATTTTTTTAATTTAATTCAAATTTTATAGTTATTTTACAAATTAATAATCAAAATGGTCTTTAAAAAGGTTTTTAAGGGATTTTACCCATATTATATTTTATGAATTATATTTTTATAGATGAAAGTGGGGATTTAGGTTTTAAAACTTCCAGTTCCCATTATTTCATTTTAGTGGCTATCTTAGTAAGTAATCCAAAGAAATTAGATAATTTAGTTAAAAACACTTATCGTAAATATAAAAGGAGAATATACAAATCTAATGAATTAAAGGCCACAAAAACTCCAAATGACATTAATATGGACATTATCGTAAAATTAAACAAAATTGATAATAAAGTTTTTGCAATTGTCTTTGAAAAATCGAATATTTATAAATTAGATTTTCAAAATGATATTAATATTTTATATGATATTTTAGCTTCAAAGTTAGCGAATCTGATAGAGATAAATGATAAAACTGTTATAATTGTAGATAAAAATAAGAATCAGATACAAATTAAAAATTTCAATGAAGTCTTTAAAAAGAATTTGAACAATTTAAAAAATCATCCTATTTCTTTTATTCATGCAAACTCTATTAATTATAAAGGTTTACAGATTGCTGACCTATTGTCCTGGTCTATCTATCAAAAATATGAAAATAAGAATGATGCATTTGAAAAATTAATTGAAAACAAGTCAGTAAAAAAAGTATATGAAGATTAAAGAACCTATATAGCACCTAATTCGCCGCTCATCGCGACGAGACTATATAGGAATACTTTTATCTTTAAAATCTTACATGATTTTATATATTTCTGTTTCTATTTAAATATTTTGATTAGTAAGAATTTTCCATTTAGTCAATTGTTTACTCTATTTTTTCATCTTCAAGCATTTCCTCTTCAATCTCTTTCATCATGTCTTCGAATTCCCTTTCCTCATCAAAGAGACTTAAGAAGTCGTCAATGCTTATTTTATATTCGTTTTCTGCACTTGGATTGATGATGATTTGATCAAAGCTGTCTTGAATTGGAACTATGGACTTGTACAAGTCTCTCATAAACAATGATCCCACTGTTGTGTTCAATTGAACATCATGAATGTTTTCCTCATCTGTAAAAATAGGGATGACTTTGATACCATTTGGTCCTACGAAGGATTTTAAATGAAACTTGACTTCCTTATTGATCTCATTCAATCCCTCTAGATTCATGTTTTCAAGGTCTAGTGAATCGAGCTCAATTTGAAGAGGAACCAGGAGTTCTGATTTTCTGAATTCATTTAGGAAATGTTCGTTTTCCTCTTCGCTCATCTCTGATTGTATTTTCATTAGTTCTTCAAGTTTATCATTATAGAGTATGCTCATTTTTATCACGGGAATTAAGAATCAATATTTAAAAGTTATTTTTCTCTAAAAATTCATCAAAGTCTATCTTATATGTATCAACGCTGTATGGATTTATTACAATGTAATTGAAATCAATGTCAAACTGTGCCAATATGAATGATAATTCCATCACGTTTACAGCTATTGACTTGATTTGGTATCCTGCCTTTTCCAATTCGTTTGTATCTGTAAACAGGTATATGTTGCGGTCTCCATTTTCCTCATCAAAGAAGCCAATCTGCAAGTCAAGTGTGTCTCCATCGCTTAATGATTCCTCATTTTCCATTGCAATGACTGGAACAAAAACTTCTGATTTTAAAAGTTCTTTATAGAACATATCAGGGTTCTGTTCTATCTTAACTCTTGACTTGGATTTCAATAGTTTCTTTAGCTTTTTATTGTTTAATGTAGTCATCTAATCACTTTTGCTTATTCTTCACCATCTTCTTCTTCGAGATTATCATAGAATGGCTGTTTTATGCATCTCCATACGGATGTGTCTCCATCTTCATCATAGAACTTTTGGAACTCACATCCTGGTGCAATCAATACATTGAAATCAGTCACTTCATCACTTTTGCCAGTGTACAATATCTTTTGGCCTTCAAACATCATTATCTTATGCAATATTGGAAGGTTGGATTGGAAATTAGGGTCAGTGCATGCTCTCAGTGGCATCTTTGCTGTAAATATTCCATCTACAGCCTCATTTTCCATGAATTCATATTCTGATCTTATAAAGAACATGTAATGATTGTCAAGAGCTACAGAATTAGTCTTTAATGTAGCTAAAGTTTGTTCAAGTGAAGCAATGAATGGATTTTTTGCCTTTTCCTTAAATAGGTCTATAAGTGTGGAAGCGTTGACTATGATGGAATGCTCAGTTTGTGGATTGATGATGATTGATGAGAAGGTATCGCCAAATCCATACAAGATTTTGGCAAGGTCTCTCATATTCATTACAATATGGTCTTTCTTAAGCTTGATTTCCTTCATTATTTCCTTTCTTGTGAATGCAACAAGTGCTTTTCCTCCATCATTCAAGCTAAGGGAAATGAAATTGAACCCAAGTGGAGGTATAGGCTTTATAACGTCTATAACGCTTTGGTTTTCAATGTCAAATACTTCTTCCTTTTCCATTTGGATTGGAATGAAAAGCTTTGCCTCTTTGAGTAATCTGAAGAATTCCTCTTCATCTGCAATGGTCATCATGCCAGGTTCTATTAGCATTATGTCTTCAAGTTCGCTGTTATCTATTTCCATTTCTGCATTAACATTATAATTGTCTATGATTTCATTCATTGCATTCACCTTTTCCGCTTCTGATTAATGTTTTGTATTTTTAATTAAAAATAGTTTGTTAAATTGTTCTCATTCATATAAGTTCTTCATCTGATATTTTCATAAATTAATATTTTTCATTTTTTAGAATTAAATCATAAATTATAAATGTATAAATCATTAAAACTATTTTTATAGTTAGTTTGTTTATTGGATTGTATAAACTTATGAACTATTTTTAAATGATTTTTTTCGTATTGAGGTGAGGAAATGAAAAGAAGTTCTATAATAAAATTAAGTTTTGCTTTTGCATTATTGATGATTTTTATTGTAGCTGTCAATCCTGCAAGCAGTGCTCTCTTTGACTTTTTCGAAGAGCCTGCTCAAAATGTGACAGTATGTGGTGTGGATTTCGTTATCCCTAGTGGATATGAATTTGATGAAAACTTTACAGATTTGATGGAGATAATGGCAGATGAGGACTTCCAGGCTCACAATGGTGAAGTAAAATGCTATGAAGGAGATGCTGGAAATATCACCATAATGGTATCTGAAGATAGAAAAGGAAAAATTTCTAATCTCTATTCTGCAGGATACGATGCCAAAACAATCAATGGCCATAAAGGAGCTATAAAATACATGTCTGATATGGATAATTATATGTATGTTTTCATGGAAGACGATAAGCTGGCAGTTGTTTATGTGGATGATAAGGATCTGCTTGAAGAAATCGTTGTATAGTACCTATTAAAAAAAGTTTTTATTTTCTATTTTTTAATTTCTTTTTTCTTTCTATTTTTATTATTTTAATCGCTGATTTTACCATATGAAATATGCTCATCACTCATCAGGATTTCTAAAAAAAGTTTATAGGATTTATTTAATTTTGAAAAAAAGGGATAAGTAAAAGAATTAGTAATATTCTTTTTCACTTATCTTTTTAATCGCTTTTACTCGACCTGTTAAAGGAATGAAATCATCCTCATCAGGTGAATCACGGATTTTGAGAGTTTTCTTAACATATGCAGACAACACCTCGCAATCAGATTTGATCGCATCCAAATGTGCTAAGATTCTCTTCTTTTCTTCGTTGATCTTTTTGACATTGGTGTAAGGATAGATAGCTTCCTCAAACATTTCATATTCAATTGTGGAGTATGGCTGCTTATTCATTTCAAAACAGACTTCCTGAAGAATATGGTATAGGAACTTGTTCATTTCAATCTTGACCCTTTCACGAATCATCTTGTCACTGTCAAGGTTCATCTTCATCAAGCGTACAAGTTCGTATTTCGCAAAGTGCAATTCTTCTACAGGATACTCTTCAATATCTTGGTGTAATTCATTATTTAACATATCTTTCCCCCTTTACATAAAGCAAATGGCTCGTGATGTATGGTGATTTTTGCCCATTTGCTTCTACAATATAATATTTGTTTTCGGAGTATATAAATGTATTGATTTAATTACATTTACGATTAATATTTTGATAAGTTATGATTAAAAGTATTAAAAATATTTAGTGTTATTTCAATTATTTTAATACCATATATAAAAAAACTATATTTTCTTATTATGACATGTGTGTAGAATTAGAAACTTTTTTATATATAACAAAAATAGAGTATATTTGTGGTTTTTAAACCACAGGAATATCGGAGAAAATTATGTCTTTTTTAAACACAAAAACTGGTAAAAAGTACAGAGTGGTTGAATTAGATAAAGGCAAACACTGCCTAAACGATATTTTGGGAGGAAGAAAGACTTAAAGTAGTAGTTTTGTTGGGTGATTATCAAGATCTATGCATCTTGCCCTAATAAAATTAGAAATGAAAGTCAGCTTAATGCTGTGCTTCAAGAGATTTTAGGCGATTCAATAATAGAATGGATATATGAGAAGGATTTCTTCAAGTCTCTAAAGAAATTGGATAAAAGCGTTTTATCTCAATTATTGAAGAAGATCAAACAAATCTTTCTAAATCCGAATGTAGGCAAACATTTGTCTTCTAACCGAAAAGGTCAGCAAGAAGTTTATGTTGCAGATTCATTCAGGTTATATTATTCATTTTGCGAAAAAGAGAATAGAATTGAGTTCCTTGAGTTTTCACACAAGAAACATCAATGATATTTTTCTTTTTTTCTTCCCCTTTCTTGTTTTTTTAATCATCAAGACCCCATAGGTTTCCATCATTGTCCATGCCTATAGGAAAACTGCATCTCTCTAGCCATTCTTTTGTATTGACTTCTTCAATTATCTCTTTTTTAAAGGAATCTTCAAAGATTTTTCTAGCTAGATCAACATATTCCCCATCGATGGTGTCATCATCAACAAAGAAATCTTCAAGATTTTCTATGAGGTGCAATAGGAGAATTTGGGTCTTCTCATTATAGGTAAAAACATCTAAAACCTTGAATTTTGAATTTGGAGCTGCAGTATGCAAGTTCCAGTTGGTTCCATCTTCAAACTGGGAGAAATTAGCTACATGATTGGAAATTATGGCATATCTGTGGCTGGTAGTCATTTGGCCAATTTTATTTGTCATATCAACAAAGCCTCTTTCCTTGATTAAGGTGCCGATTTCATATTTTTCTGCCCATTCATTAGGCAAGTTGATGTCATGAACAAAAAGTCCTGTATTATCATATGCAGCTTTGCAAACCATGTAAGCTACACTTTCGGGATTGTTCATATCAACATCTATTGGCTCTTCCTCTTTAGTGGCAAACAGCTTAATAAATGGAACAATAGGCATGTCTGCACCAATTTCACACATTGGATTGATTGCAATGTATTTGTAATTGTTTTTAGTTCTCTTGAACATATTTGCAAGATCAGGCACGTACATTACCATTGCAGAGCTTTTAAGCCCTCCTTCTTCCATCTTTTCACTGCTTGTAAATAGAGGAATTGCTCTGTTTCCATTATTGTCAGTAAAGAAGTTTATATCATATCCTGATGGCTCTTTGAGTGTAAAGACATCTCCTGGCTTTGAATCCTCAATCCCTTCAAACATATTCTCTGAGAATATGACTGGCAAGAAAAGCTGGGATTTCCTAAGCTCTTCTATGAACTCCTCTTGCTTTTGAGGGTCTTCCATTAATTTTTCTAATTTAGTGTTGTTAGGTCCATGTTCCATCATATCACCTTCTGATATTTTTATTTTAAATCTAAAGCAAAATTTTCAATTAAATCTTCAATATAATCCAATCTAGCTAATTTATCAATCCATTCATTAGGAATTTCTTCATATCCGTAGTAAATCCCTGCTAGTCCTCCAACAATGCATGCAGTGGTATCGGTATCATGTCCAAGATTCACAGCCTGAAGTAGAGTATCCTTATAGTTTTCATTATTTAATAGACACCATATTGAAGCTTCAAGAGAAGATATTGTATATCCTCCACTTTTGATCTCATCTCTTGGAAGATTCTGGATGTTTAAGGAAAACACTCTATCGAAATGATGCAATTCCTTTTCAAAAGAAGGATTATTGAAATAATATTCCTTTGATTTGTTTATTCCATTAGCTATCAATTCCTCAAGACTTAAATCACTGTCATGGTTTTCTAGAAATTCAAGAGCAATGTTTACATAGATTCCACAGCACAACTGGCTTCTTCTATGCCTATGGGTGAGTGAAGACAAGTTATGGATAGCGGCCATCTTTTCATCTTCATCAATTGAGTTTTTTTGAGAAAGATAATGGATGAAGAAAGCTATTGGAAGGATTCTCATTAAAGATCCGTTTCCATTGTCCCTTTCACCTATTCCTCCAGATAATATTGGCTCAGTGCCCCTATCATACCTATGAATTCCATCCATGGTGGCACCACCTATATCATAGGCCTGGCCGTATGGTGTGAATTTTCCTTTATTAAGCCAAAGGGAAAAGTTCTTCATGATTATTTCATAGTCGATGAGTTCATTTAATTTCATGTCTTCATCATATCCCTTGTTCTTTAGACTTTTGCTCAATCCATCAATTGTTGCAAGAATTAATGAAGAGTCATCTGACCAGCTTCCTGCTGGAAGGTCAAATGCACCGTTTCCTGTCATTTTAGTTACAGGGTCTATGTCACGGAATTTCCTTGGTTCAAATTGCACAGGAAGTCCAAGTGCATCTCCTACAATCGCTCCGATTATTCCTGATTTAATGCAATCCATATTTATTCCTCCTTTATTCCTTTTTTATTAAATCTGTTTCTTGTTTCTTTTATATTTTCCAAATGATTGAAATATCTCTCCTTAATTTCAGGAGGATATCCCTCATAAATGTCATAATATTTGCATCCATCTTCATTAATGATATAAAGGTCATCTGAACCCATTCTTGAAGCTTTCTCAAGATACAATACAGGATTTTCATCTTCAAGAACTAAAAAGTAAATGATTGCCCCAAAGGGAACTTCGATTATTTCCTTTTTGTTTAACAGTTCTTCAGTTATCAGTTCCTCATTCTCATCAATGCAGTTTCTCTTTAGAGCTTCAGCACTCAATCTGCTTAATACAAGTTCATCAAAGCTTTTCCTAATCTTTGTCAAATCGTGCATGATACACCTCCTTTTACTTTTTTGTTTCAAAATTACTCATAAGTTTTAATTAGATTTTAAAGAAGCAAATAAAATTAGAATTCATAATTCAAGTCGCCATCGGAAAGCCTTTCGCCAATCAGCCTGCACACTTCGGCTAAGTATAAATGATTGTTCAGGTAGATGGTTTCAGGGTCAGGATTGCTAATCATGACAATATTGTCGTCATACATTGCATTCTCATATTCCCTAATCTCCTCAATTAATCTATTTCTCTCTTTTTTAAGCTCTGTCAAGTTCTCATTCCTGATGCTTTGTGAGTAAATTTTTGGATCAATCATCATCCTTTATCACATCCTTATGCATATTTATATATTTTTTCTCTCTTTTCGGGGGTTCAATCCACCCTTTAGGCTTCTCCAAATCGAACCTTTCACTATGGAAGGTGAATATTTCCATTCCTTCATACTTGGCATAGACATGCTCTACAGCCTCATCAAGAGCCTTGCCCTCTCCGAATTCCTCATAAACACCGAAGATGAATTTGAATTCATCGAATGTTATCGCATGATGCTTAAGAGGCCTGCCTGTCCGGATTCCTCCAACGCCTAGAGTGTAGGTCCTTCTATTGAGATTCACAAAGACCCATTGGGTGGTGCCGTACTTATATGCTCTATGCCACTTGTGTGCGATTCCATTATCCTCCAGATATTCGCGGACCCTGCCTATGCACCAGTCAAAAATCAGAATTTCCTTATTTTCTGTATCATATGTCTTTTCCATTTTCATATATATCACCCCACTTTTAAAAAAATCTATTTAATTTCCTCCAAGCAATAAATTTAAATTATGTACTGGGATTGCTTCTAAAAGATAATCATCGAACACTTGTTTGCATGTGTCACTGTATATTTGTGGGTTGTCATAGCGGAAACAAGTACCTTCATATAATCCTTCAATGAATTCAGGTTCTGCTTCTAACAATCCATTTAATCTTTCCATTGCTTCCTCTTGTTTGTCTTTAGGGTATAGTTCAATAAATAACTCTATTACTCTTTTCTCGTATTCCTCATAAGTCATTGGATATTCTTTAGTCATAATCTCACCCCATTTTTTGTGAATTCTATTTAAAATTCCTTTTTTTATTTTTTCATTAATCAGCAATATCATATTTTACTTTGTTTGCAAATTGCCAGTTTCTGCATGTGTAGTATTCAGGCCTATCTGCATACTTTTGGTTTTTATCTATATCCCTCTCACTGAATTCTATCCTTTCTGCATTCTTCAATCTTATAGTGATTTCATTGAAGGAATATTCAAAGGATGCTCCAGATTTCTCTTTCCAAGCCAAGTGAAAATTGTTTTCCCATTTGTATGGATATGAACCGCCGCAAAGGTAATGGTATTTGGCTTCGGATTCATCAAGACACACATTCTCTTCATGTCTTGTCCATTTAGAGATCTTCTTGCTTGTATATCCTTTTAAGCATGGCTTGCAATGTTTGCTTAAGTCCACATCATTTACATACATCAGCCATATGAATGACCATTGATTTTTGATGTCTATCTCTTCGATTATGCTTACTATGATTATTCCCCCTTTACATTCATTTCATTAAATATATTTATCCTTCTTGCAAGATTGTAATGCATTTTCGCCCAACGTACTTCTGACCAATCGGTATTCCACTTGAGTGATCGTTTTCAGGATGAATTCCCTTGTTCAATATCTCATCGATTGCCATGATAACACCATCATCGGTCTCTTTGCTGTAAATGGGAAATATTACATAGGACCTATTGCCTAAAAACTTATCCCTGAGCCTTATGATTCCTTGTCCGCTCCAAGTGTTTTTAACTTCCCCATCCAGTATGATGTCATATTTTCTAAGTTCCAGGTTCAATGGAAATTGTGAGCTGATGACAATGCATTTTCTGCCGACATATCTGCGGCTGAAATCTAGCTGATGCATGTCCTCCTCCTTGAGTGTTTCCTTATTGAGAATCTCATCAACTGATATGATTATGTTGCTTCCAATATTCTGACGAAGGATTGGGAATATTGCATAAGTGAAATTGTTAAGTAATTTGTTTTTTATACGGATTGCTCCTTTGTTCCCTTTAGTCATCTTGACCTTTCCGTCGTAGATTATGTCCTTTTTGTTAATTGATAGATTAATAAAATCAACCATTTTATCATCT